>WLSJ01000021.1 GCA_009705865.1 Actinomycetota bacterium
ATGGGCTCCAGCGCGTGCAGGTCGTCGACCAGGAATGCTTATTCCAATCAATTTCCGAGCCACTCCCCGATTTCTCTCATCTAACAATACTGATCGACCGATGAATTCAGGCTTGTTCCACGCAACTACCCATTCAAGACCTGCCTGAAGCGATGAGATGCCTTCACCCAGCTCATGACCATGAAGCGGTAGACCAGCTTCCAAACGCAAAGTGTCTCGGGCTCCAAGACCAGCAGGGATAGCGCCGGCTTCCCGCAGTGCATTCCAAACGACGGATGAACCATTGTTAGGCACAGCAATTTCGATTCCGTCTTCTCCGGTGTATCCAGTTCCGGCCACCACGCAAGAAAAGCCACACACATCAACTTCGCGAACGGTAAACCGCTTTACTTCTGCAGCTTCCGGACACACCAACGCCACTACAGCACGGGCCAAAGGTCCCTGCACAGCAATTACTGCGCGAGTACTTGTGGTGTCAGACCCTCCGATTGCAGAAACAACTCGATCAGTATTAGACGCATTAGGCATCACGTCAAAAACATCTTCGCTCACCCACCACACAATGATGTCGTCGAGAACACTTGCATCTTTTTCGTCAAGCAGGTGCGTGTACTGTGCTCGGCCAGGCGCGATGCGCGACAAGTCATTTGTAAGACATGCTTGCAATTGATCAAATGCCTTAGGCCCTTGCACACGCACTGTTCCTAAATGCGATACATCGAACATCACCGCGCTCGTGCGACAAGCTGCATGCTCTACCAAAGTGCCAGATGGATAAGCCAACGGCATATCCCATCCGCCGAAAGGCACCATTTTTGCTTCTAATGAACGATGCTCAGCATCAAGTGGCGAAAAACGCACCCTTAGACTGCCCGAGAGATTTCCGCAACGTTTGTCTCATCCGCTGGATGGAGCAAAACAATTTGTTTATCCACTTCATCGCGCACTGAGTCCATTGGGAGAATATTCAAAACACCTTGCCCGTGACGCAACACGTCAATCAACTCATCTCCGTTACACAAGACAACGGACGACCCGTTGATTACTAGGTGCGCCGCTGAAATATCTGTTTCGATGTGATCACGTAGATACGCAAATACATCTCTAATTGATTCCAACCGAATGCCTGCATCGAGTAACTGCTTAATGATGCGAAGTTCCAACAGGTCTCGATACGTATAGCGACGACGGCTACCGCTTCCCGTGGCATCAAGAGCAGAGGGACGTACTAAATCCGTACGAGCCCAATAATCAAGGCGACGGTATGTGATTCCGACTACGTCAGCAGCTTGAGTTCCACTAAAAGTTTGTGTCATTTTGAAGTCATTTCATCTCTAGTGAGTCCGGGTGGTTATGAAACTACGCTGGTGTAAGACGCTACGGCCAATAACCCAACTCGTCAAGATGTCAGGTGTCGAAATCTTCTGGCGAGATATTTTCTATGAAATCACGAAATTCGTCGATAATTCCCGTGTCCGTGCGGGTTTCCTCTTCAGCAACCACCTCACCAACAAGATCCAACAGCTCATCTGATACAAAAATGGGGCATGAAGCACGTAAGGCAATAGCTACCGCGTCTGACGGACGAGCCGAAACAGTCACCTCGGGCCCACCATCGGGGATCAGCACCAAATCTGCGTAATAGGTTCCGTTTGATACGTGTGTCAACACCACTCGACTAACCGATACAGACACTCGTTCAAGCGCAAGTACAAAGAGATCATGAGTCAAGGGCCGAGGAGTCTGTTCGTCATCGAGAGCAGTCTTTATGGCGGCGGCTTCAGGCGCACCTATAAAGATTTCGAATTGTCGCCTGGGCGCATCTTCTTCTCGCAAGGTCACTACAGGTGTGTTTGACAACCGATCAACACGCACTCCTCGTACGGACAGAGACTTCATTTCTATTTCTGTTCCGTGAGTTTTGCTATGTCACGCATCAAAAGAGAATTACGTAGCTCTCCGCCCAATTCCATGAACTCGGCGAGCATTTCAAGTGCTTCGTCACGCGATGCGGGATTACGTTGACGTAATAACGGCAAAATTCTTTGCTCGAAAAGACTTAGCTCGCGATCGGCCGAAGACTTCCAAGCTCGCAAGTGCCTGATATCAATTCCCATTTCTTGAAATCGACCAGCAGTGCGAGCAATCGATGCCGAATGGGGATCAAAGAACGTCGTGTCACCAACCTCGTGACCGCTAACAAGTCCTGCAGCTTCTAGATCTTTCAAGAAATTCGAATCAATATGTACCTGCTCGAGCAATTGATCGCGAGGTATTGACTCTGTCTTGTCAGCATGTTGAATTGCCACTTTCCGCTGCTGTCTGCGCACTGAAGCCGGAACAATCGGATCTTGATCCATTGACAATGAAGACTCAACAGCCGCTGGCCGTGGCATCGCTGCTCGAGCCGCAGGGTGTCCAGATGTCGATACCAGTTCAGAGACATTTTCCAAATCACGACTGATGTCTTGGCTTTCGTCTTCCAACTTTCCCTTGATGATTCGTAAGGGAAGATAGTTATTACGTTGCTCTTGCAAGATAAACCGAAGCCGCTCGACCTCAGCAGATGTGAATTTTCGATAACCCGAGGGTGTCCGCTCTGGAACAATCAGTCCTTGGCTCTCAAGAAAACGGATTTTTGAGATTGTTACATCAGGGAACTCTTCTAGCAACTGAGCTAGCACTTCTCCGATAGACAAATAATCTCGCTCGGACATCAGATATCTTTCGGATTTTCTAGAAAAATCATATGAAATTTACCAATTTGGACTTCATCGCCTTGAGCTAACTCAACTGCATCGACGCGACGTTGGTTTACATAGGTGCCATTCAGTGATCCAACATCACGGATAACAAAATTGGATCCGTCGCGGTGAATTTCACAGTGACGCCTCGACACCGTGATGTCATCGAGAGAAATTTCAGAATCCGCATGGCGGCCAACGTGAGTGATCGCATGTGACAATTCAAAATGATTACCCTCAGACTCTCCGCTCCTGAGAACAAGAATCGGTGTTCCTCTAGCGATATGAGACAGAGAGACCTGGACATCATCAGCAGGTCCCGGAGCATCTTGCAATGGGTCGACTTTCGTCAGGGTGATTGTGTGATCCGTGGCTAAATCCAAAACGGTTCCACAGGCAGAGCAAAAAGCAGACACTGGTGGATTTCGATGTCCACACTGATTGCAAAATACGTACGCCATATCAATAACCGCTAATGAGCACCAATAAGTGCCGAATACTCTTGCGGACTCATGAGATCTGATTCGTTAACTGCATCAATCTCAATGTCACAGATCCAGCCGAGGCCATACGGATCCGTGTTGAGCAACTCGGGAGTTGCGATCAGAGCTTCATTTACAGCGATGACGCGACCTGCAACTGGCGCATACACGTCGTTCACGCTCTTTGTGCTCTCGATTTCACCTAGACCTTGGTGCAGCTCTATCTCTGCGCCAACATCGGGAAGTTGAATGAACACAATGTCACCCAGAGCATCTTGTGCGTAGTCAGTGATGCCGACTCTGGCTTGGGAGCCACTGAGCAACACCCACTCATGATCTTTGGAATATCGAAGCTGTTGAGGAACCGTCACTCCCACAACGGTACTCGCTACGACCTTCTCCCCGACGCCAAATGAGACTTGACTGTTGGGAGATATTGGAAGAAGGATTTGTAGGAAACAAAGACACCAGGAATCCCTACAGCCCATCCCATAAAAGTAAAGATGGTCCAAGCGCCACCGGCTGACCCGAGCGTGATCCATGGCACCGCCGCCATCAATGCAAATGTCGCCCACTTACCTAGTCGCGTCACCGGAAATCGCTCCATGCCCATAGCTGTGGCCGCCACCATCAGGATTGCTATAGAAACCTCACGAATCAATATGACGACGCCGAACCAGACTGGAAGATACGAGTAGTAGAGCGCCGCGCCTATACCCACGAAGAACACAGCTCGGTCCGCGATGGGGTCAAGAATTTTGCCTAACTCGCTGACCTGATTAAAGCGCCGAGCGATGTACCCGTCGATCCAATCTGTGGAAGCAAGTAATCCAAAAAACCAACTTCCGGCAACTACCCGCCCGTCAGCGAACAAACCCACGAAAGTCGGCAGCATGGCCAGCCGCAATAGGGACAGAAAGTTTGGGATGGTCAGATTTTCTCTTACGCGCACAGCACGATGGTAGCCCCAGTATCCAGGAGCGTGCGTGACAGACATAGTCTTCATTCATGAAACAAATCCTCGAGAATCATGTCGCCTTTATTACGGGAGGTGGATCAGGACTCGGAGCAGCAGCTGCGCGTCGCCTCGCTGCAGATGGCGCCATCATCGCTATCAATGATTTAGATATACAAGCGGCCCAAAAAGTTGCTGATGAAGTGGGCGGACTTGCCTACGCATTCGATGTCACAGATTCGCAAGCTTTTACAGCTGCGGTAGATGACTGCGTTGCGAAATTGGGACGCCTTGACATCATGATTAATAATGCGGGTATTGCGCCGCAGGACACTTCTTCCAAGACAGAACTAATGATGGAGAACATGGGCAAGAGAATGTCAGGAAACATCGAGTCGATGGCTCCGATGAACTATTTACGGGACTTATCTGACGAGAACTGGGACCGAATGATACGAGTGCACCTATACGGGGCGTTTTACGGGTGCAAAGCAGCACTCACCCATATGCAACCTCAACGATCTGGTCGCATCATCAATATCTCTTCTGTCATTGGTTTGTATCCCGCGGCAGGTGCGCCCCACTACTCAGTAGCTAAAGCCGGAATAATCTCACTGACAAAAGCTGTTGCTGCAGAAGTTGCCCCACTCGGTATCAATGTCAACGCAATTTGCCCTGGGTACATCAAGACTCCCTTACTCACGCCTTTCAGTGAAGCAATGATGGCAGCCGTGACAATGAGAATTGGGAAAGGCCGACTGGGGCAACCAGAAGAACTTGCAGAGATGGTTCGGTTTCTATGTGGTCCAGAGTCTGAATACTGCACTGGGGACGTGTTCGCCGTTTCAGGTGGCTACACAGGATGACAACAATCTTTACGCGAATCATCAACGGAGAAATCCCTGGCACTTTCGTATACCGCGACACTTCATGCGTCGCATTCATGAGCATTAATCCAATTACTGCGGGCCATGTTCTAGTTGTACCAATTGAGGAAGTCGATCATTGGGTCGATATGGCCAGCGAATTGTCAGCACATCTGTTCGCCGTATCGCACAAAATATCAATCGCACTGTCGCGAGCTTTTCCCTGCACACGAGTCGGAATGATTATTGCTGGATATGAAATTGACCATTGCCATATCCACCTCATCCCAACACAGTCGATGGAAGACTTGAACTTTGCAAATGCTGCAACTTCAATAGAACGAGCAGCCCTTGAAGAACATGCTCATCGACTTACTAAAGAACTCTCTCAGAATTAGAACAACGTGTCAGGCTCGTCGGTGTTTGGCACTTCAACAAAATCATCGAGCAGACTCTCATCGTTATTTCTTACACTGTTCACCAACGTCGATACTTGACGCGCTGTAAACCGCGGTTGAATACTTGGATCAAATAATTCAAGAGGTGGCGTCGGATTGCACATCCAATCAAGCGCATCTTCGATACGAAATTCAACTGGGCTACGACTATGTATATGCGACAGGTCATCAACACTTTCACGAGTTATCAACGAAAAAGTGTGTCGCCCCTCGAGGGCAGGTGACGACGTCCAAATGCCTGCCACCAACATGATGCACCCATCTTCACGCGTAACGAAATACGGCACCTTCTTTTTAGGGTTTGATCTGTCCCATTCATAAAAGCCACTCATCGGAATAATGCATCGTCTGCTTGGCACAGAATCTCGAAACGAAGGTTTTTCTGTAATTGTCTCTGAGCGTGCGTTGATCATCTTCGAACCAACACTTGGATCCTTCGACCAAGCAGGCACGAGACCCCATTGCATGGGATCTACAACGACTACGGATTCTTCATTCCGCAGTATCGAGACAATGTGTGTGGGAGCAGTGTTGTAGTTAGCAGGAAATAATTGCTCGTTAAGGTTCGTCGTGAAGGATAAGTGCGCTTCAGAGAGAGCCTCAGCCATCTCTTCCATCAATAAATCAGCATTGAATGCACCTACAAAGCGTCCACACATATGCAGCAAATTCTACGGGCGCGGAGCGGCCACTTTCGGATAGAAAGTTTCGATGTGATTCGGAAGATTGCTCTTGACAAACGCTGACGTGTCATCTGCCAGCACCTCAGGTATTCCAGCTTCCACTCCATTGAGTGTTCTGTCGACCACTTGGAAAGGGGTTGTTTTCGGCATGTCAACGCCGGCTGCCATTTCTGTATCGATAAAGGCCGGATGAACCGCGACAACGAGAGTTCCTTGACGAGCAAGCTCAAGTCGTAATCCGTTTGTGAGAGACCAAGCGGCCGACTTTGACATTGCATACGTGGCTGCATCCTTTATGGACATCCACGACACTGCCGAAAGGACATTTACAATTACTCCCCCGCCATTCTTTGCAAGAACAGGAGCAAAGGCGCGAGAAAGGTTAAAAGGTCCCCAAACATTTGTTTCAAACTCTGCCTTGGCATTCTCTAGAGCATTCTCGGCCATTATGCGGCCTCCGAATATTGCACCTGCATTGTTAATCAACATTGTGACGTCACTACATGTACGAACTGCGGCGTCAATGTCAGACTGACTCGTCACATCCATGGGTACTGCTATAGCGGCACTGTTCTTAACAGACTCAATTTGCCTTGCGCCTGCGTACACCTTTGCAGCGCCTCTATCTAGCAACTGGCGCACGTACTCAGCTCCTAAACCGCGGTTCGCCCCGGTTACGAATACGACTGATCCTTCAATCTTCATGTGACTCATTTCTAAAATCCCAAAGGGACTTATGTACTTTGGTCGGGCTGGCGGGATTTGAACCCACGACCTCTTGTCCCCCAGACAAGCGCGCTACCAAGCTGCGCTACAGCCCGAATGGTGTATGACTCTATCTCTGTGAACTCCTCACTCACCTAGGAGAAAAGTTGAATTACTCGCCATGTGAGATACAAGCAAAGCAGGCTGACAAGCAATTTAAAATGCCAGGGAACTTTCTCACCAGACTGACCGGCGAGTTTCCTGAGGTCGAGAGTGTCCACTGTCATTTTGCCGGAGGCCGAAGCTTGCGCGACAGGATTCTTGCACTCCGGACATTCACCTTCAGTTGACAACGACGATGGCGCGAAGTATTTCGCACACGGCTCACACCACGGCATTCTCAGTCACCCTTTTTACGTACTCGAAGCTTCAGAGGTGTTGAACCAAACTCAAAAGCTTCACGAATAGAACGCTCTAGATAGCGAATATACGGCGCTGACAATTCGCGGTTTACGAACAATGTAAATGTCGGCGGGTCATTAGCTCCTTGTACCGCAAAGAGCACCCGAGCACCACCAGGTGCGGGTGATTTCTGCTGTGCAGCTGAGATCACTCTGTTCACATCTCTAGTAGGAATTTTTCGGTGGTACTGCTCGATGGCTTCTTGAAGCACCGGGCGCAATTTGTGAACACCCATACCTGTCAGAGCCGACAATTTGAGTACCGGAGCATCATCGATGAAATACAACATTCGAGCTAAGTCAATCTCGACTTGACGACGATTCTCAGAATCGAGCAACTCCCACTTATTCAGAACTATCAGTATGGGGCAACCAGCTACATCGATTCTTTCAGCGAGTCTTTGATCTTGACTTGTCACTCCAACTGTTGCATCAACAATAAGAATTGCGATATCGGCCTCGTCGATTGCCTTTAGAGCGCGCACCAATGAGTAGTACTCGGTTGATTCATCAATCTTGCTCCGCTTTCGCATTCCTGCGGTGTCGATAAACACCAAAGGACCGTCTGGTGTTTCAACAAGAGTGTCAACCGCATCACGCGTAGTACCGGGCATGTCGTGTACGACAGATCGCTCTTCACCGACCAAGCGATTAAACAGAGTGCTTTTGCCAACATTCGGTCTACCCACTAAGGCCACACGAGGCACGCCGTCAGGCTTAATGGCATCTAGTTCTCGTTGTGGAATCTCTACATGCGGTATGCGCGCAATCACTTCATCGAGAAAATCTCCGGACCGTCGACCATGAAGAGCGGACACTGCGATTGGCTCGCCAAACCCAAGAGACATGAACGTCCACTTCTCTTGTTCGCGTCGATCGTTATCTGACTTGTTTGCAGCCAGCAAAACTGGCACGCCACTTTTACGCAACCAATGAGAAATATGTTCATCGTCATCGGTAACACCGACAGAAGCATCAACCATAAAAATCACCAGATCGGCCTCACGCACCGCTTCTTCGACCTGCCGACTCACTTTGTCGTCGAGTTCGCTTCCACTTGGCATCCAGCCACCGGTGTCGACGATCCAAAACTCAATACCGAGCCATGACGCCATACGAGGGTGTCTGTCTCGCGTAATTCCGGGTCTGTCTTCGACAATGGCAGCTTGCTCTCCAATTACACGGTTAAACCATGTGCTCTTGCCAACATTTGGCCGACCAACAATCACAACTGTCGGGAAAATGACTTTCTCTTCATCAGACATGAGAAACCTCTCTTTTGGCTGATTCAAGCCGTTCACGCAGAGAACTACCACTCGTAGTTAGCACTTCGACAGCGAAATCGCGCCGCAATGCTTCCAGAGTGCCTCCATCAAGAAACATACCGTCATTCAGACACACATCGGGGAGCAAATATTGATGTCTTCCGCCATCAAGCGACAATGAGCGATGAATATCTTCAAACGTCATCAAACCTGCCACTGCGGTATTGCCGCCGAAGAACAAATTCTGTACTTCGATGATGTGCACATCGGAAAAACCTTGATCATCAAAAACCTGGCGCATGATGCTGGCTGCATACGATCCCGTCACTACTGCAATTGGTTTATCGGTAGCTTCGACATTGGTTCGCATTCGGATCTGAATTGGCGTCGCTGCCATAGCGCGCAAAGAGGTTTCTGATGCTGGATTCACCACACGCGCGTAATCGGTTGGCGACGGCGTATCTACAGATGCAAAAAAACCGGATTGCTTACCTAAGAGGTCTGGTCCGACTCCTGCAAAGGCATCAACAAATGAACGCACAAGACCAACTCCGTCTTCCAACATTGGAAATTCACCGTAAGTTTCACTATGAGGAATCGGTCTCTCAGCAACTAGGTAAAATTCGTCGGCGATATGGATGGGCTGACGTGATATTGCCATCTCATATCGACTTTGCCATTTTTCGATTACATCTACGACATGCTCGGCTTCAGCTTTGGTATGAACCCGCATACGGTCTTCAGTGTTAAAACGAGATAGGCCTAATGGAACGATTGCAATTGACTCAAGTGTTGGAAATTGCTCGAGTAACCCACTTAATGTTGACTCGAGTACTTCTCCATCGTTCACACCGGGGCACAACACAATCTGAGCACGTATATCTATTTCATTATCTAAGAGGACTTTCATCCACCGCAGACTGAAACCGCCTCGATCATTGCGCAACATGTCTGACCGAATGTGAGGTTCAGGAGAGTGAATGCTCACATACAACGGAGACAAGCGTTCGTCGATGACCCGTTCAAGGTCGGCCTCAGTGAATCGAGTCAACGTCGTAAAATTGCCGAACAAGAAACTGAGGCGATAGTCGTCGTCCTTTAAATACAGACTTCGTCGCATACCTTTAGGCAGCTGATAGATGAAACAAAACTCGCAATGGTTGTCGCACGTGTGAATCCGATCAAAGACGGCGCTTGACACTGACACCCCAAACGGTTCTCCGGTGATTCTTTCTATTTCAAAGTCGAGAGTTTCCCGGCCACGAATAACCGCAAGGTCAATCTCGTCAGAATCAACGAGCCGTTGCCATTCAAGAATGTCTCTAGGCACGATTCCGTTGACCGAGCTCACATGGTCTCCCACCCTGATACCAGCTCTAAACGCTGCCGAGGATGGGTCTACGGCCGAGATTTGAGGCAAAGAGTCCACGGTCGATTTCACCCCTGCAGGCTACCTGTGAGCCTGTCGGTAGTCTGTGAGAGTTATATGGCCGTCGACAAGGTACTTCTTGCCTCCCCCCGAGGTTTCTGCGCTGGCGTTGAAATGGCTATCAAGGCCTTGGCTTGGATGGTGCGTACTTTCGATGAACCCGTCTACTGCTACCACGAAATCGTTCACAATAAAATTGTCGTTGACCGGTTCATTGCTCAAGGCGTGATCTTTGTTGATTCCATCGATGAAGTGCCTGTTGGCTCACCAATAATGCTTTCTGCTCATGGGTCTGCCCCTGAAGTGGTTGCTGCAGCTCGCTCGCGCGGTAGCTACGTCGTTGATGCAGTGTGCCCACTCGTGACCAAGGTGCATCATGAGGTCAAGACGCGAGCATCTAAGGGCTACCACATTGTCTATATCGGCCATGAAGGTCATGAAGAAGCTGTAGGCACTATGGCTGTTGCGCCTGCCTCAATCTCTCGCGTTCAATCAATGGAAGAGGTTGATTCGCTTCCGAACTTTGATACTCAGGTTGCAATGCTTGCCCAAACCACGTTGTCACATCGTGAGTGGAACGAAATAGCTGTGCACGTGCGTAAGAAATACCCAGATGTTTGGACGCCAGGTAAAAGTGATTTGTGTTTTGCAACAACTAATCGACAAACAGCGCTCATTTCGCTCGCCGGACGAGTTGACTCGTTCGTCATCATCGGATCATCTAACAGCTCGAACACAAGAGCGTTAGAACGTCTGGCTATCGAGGCCGGATGTCAAAATGTCTTTCGCATTAACTCATATCATGAATTGCCACAGAACCTAAACGGCACAGTCGGAGTCACAGCAGGCGCATCAGCCCCCGAAGAACTCGTGCAAGGTGTACTTGAATTTCTCTCACCGAAGAATGGAGTGGAGGAAGTTTTTGTTACCGACGAAGATGAATATTTCCCCCCGCCTCGAAACATTCGAGACCTCCAGCAAGCCATAGATACTGCTATCACTGTGATGTCAGGTGCATCAGTGATGAACACAGCGAGCATGGACGACAGAGCACTTGCAGCAAGCTCCGTTCTTGAGGCACTGTTACCTACATGATTCACCCAACTCTGAGCTCGCTTCGTACCTTCTTGCACTTACTTGCAATCTCAATTTGGCTAGGCGGTCAAATTGTTTTGGCCGGAGTCGTGCCGTCGCTGAGGCGATCGAACCCAGATGCTCTTACAAACATCGCTAAGGGTTACGCCAAAATTGCTTGGCCAGCGATGTTCGTCATAGTACTTACAGGCGTATGGGGACTTTCAGAGACGAACGTCGGTGAACGATCAAGTGCGTACATGTT
The DNA here is from genome assembly GCA_009705865.1 of Actinomycetota bacterium. Taxonomy (GTDB): domain Bacteria; phylum Actinomycetota; class Acidimicrobiia; order Acidimicrobiales; family Ilumatobacteraceae; genus UBA2093. Next base: position 11,388 of record WLSJ01000021.1, read on the forward strand.
CACCCTTGCGCTCAAGATGTTGCTTGTCGCTTCTGCCGTAACAGCAACTCTTATTCACTCGTACGGAACTTCGAAGCTCTCAAAGGGTCTAGGCGGCGCAATTGGATTGCTCGCCACATTGTTCGCCGCATATTGCGGTGTTTTGCTAGCGCATGTTGGCTAGATACCATATTTAGTTGCGAGCAACTTTGTTCCAGGCGATTTCACGATCAACACGAACATCGCCAGGAAGACCAAGCACTCGTTCACCCAAGATATTTTTCATAACTTCGGTTGTGCCACCTTCAATGGTGTTTGCGCGCGAACGAAGGAATGCTTTTTGAATACCATCAAAAGCCATTGCGGTCTCTGGACGAGTCATTGCATATGAGCCGTACAGCATTCCGTTGGCTCCCTGAAGATTTACGGCAAAGGCGTACGTTTCCTTATTAAGGTCAGCGCCGGCCATTTTTCCGATTGATCCTTCAGGACCTGGTGTACCCATCTTTCGCGTTGCATTTGCACGAATGTTTGTCAGGCGAAGAACTTCAGCACGAATCCACAACTTCATAAGTTCGTCGCGTGTCGCACTGTCACGCTGATCATCTGGAAGAGCTTCCCACGCACTCACTGCAGAAGCGATGGAACCTGAACCGCGTTGCGGCATTGAGCCACCAATCGAGACGCGCTCATTCATGAGAGTTGTCAAGCTGACTCTCCATCCGTCACCTGGAGACCCGAGCATTTCGGCTTGAGAAATACGTACGTCAGTGAAGTACACCTCGTTGAATTCAGCCTCGCCCGTCATTTGACGCAAAGGGCGAACTTCGACACCCTGTGCTTGCATATCAACTACAAAAGCTGTGAGACCAGCATGCTTCACAGCCTCTGGATCGGTACGGACAACTAAGAGACCAAAGCGGGATAAATGCGCGAGCGTGGTCCATACTTTTTGGCCATTTGCGATCCACTCATCACCATCTTTGACACCCTTTGATGACAACCCTGCAAAGTCTGAACCCGAACCTGGCTCTGAGAACAACTGGCACCAGATTTCTTCGCCAGTAAATAGCGGACGCAGATAACGCTTCTTTTGTTCTTCACTGCCCCACTCGACAACGGTAGGGCCGCACATGCCGTGACCGATCGGGTTGCGATACATCGGATTCGGCGCACCAGCTGGATACAAAATCTCGTTGACATTCTTTTGAAACTTTGGCGAAATCCCAAGACCTCCGTGGCCGACAGGGAAATTGACCCATGCCAATCCCATGTCAAATTGAGCACCGAGAAATTCAACGACTGATGTCTTTGATGGAGGGAACTTCTTTAACAATTCATGTGCCAATTGCTCCACATTGGTGACATCTGCACTGGTGATTTCGGTGACGCTCATTTGGGCCCTTTCGCACGGCTAAGTGATAACCGTAATAGGCAAGTATGACCCTCTACGAACCAGAATCCAATCGGACTGCATCGTGCAGGTACCCAGTCAATTAGTTTGGAACCATGTACCCAGGAATTACAGCAGCCACCCATCCCGATAGACCCGCAATCATTCAGGCCGAGACAGGGAAAATCACTACTTTTCTTGAACTTCATGAAGCCGCCATCCGCCTGAGCAACGTTTTACGAGCCGCTGGACTGCAAGCTGGCGATCACGTCGCAATATGCATGGAAAATCACGGCAAGTACTTAGAAGTCATTTGGGGCTGCCATTACGCCGGCGTCGTATACACGGCATGCTCTAGTCGTCTTACCAAAGCTGAACTGACCTACATCGTGAACGATTGCCAAGCTAAGGCGTTCATCACGTCGAAATACAAGGCGGATCAGGCTTTAGAAATTTCTGGCGACATACCACAAGTGCATCTTCGTCTGATGCTTGATGGAACTGTTGATGGTTACGACTCATTCGAGTCAACAGTTGACTCCGCTTCTTCTGTGCCGCTGTCAGACATGGTCGACGGAACCGACATGTTGTATTCCAGTGGAACTACTGGGATGCCAAAGGGCGTTGCACGACCTTTCCCGGGCACACCACTGGGAACCTCTGCAGGACTTGCCACTGCTCTCACCGTTGGACTCTTCCAGTTTCACGAAGGCATGACGTACTTATCCCCTGCACCGCTGTATCACGCTGCCCCACTGCGCTTCAACATGTCAGTTCATGCGTCGGGTGGAACCACTATTGTCATGGAACATTTCGATGCAGAGATGTACCTGAAATACGCAGAGCAATACAAGGCTACGCATACACAACTAGTGCCAACGATGTTTATTCGCATGCTAAAACTCGACCCAGAGGTTCGTGCCAAATATGACGTGTCCAATTTCAAGGTTGCAATTCACGCCGCAGCGCCATGTCCGGTCGAAACTAAGAAAGCCATGATCGCGTGGTGGGGACCAATCATTCACGAGTATTACGCAGGCACCGAGGGCAATGGTTTTGTTTATTGCAACAGTGATATGTGGCTTGCACATCCCGGATCTGTTGGTGTCGCCATTCAAGGAGAGGTGCACATATGCGATGAACTAGGCGATGATGTGCCGCAAGGCGAATCAGGAACCATATTTTTTGCGGGTAGTGCGATCTTTGAGTACCACAATGACGCTGAAAAGACTAAGGCATCGCGTGATCCGAAAGGCCGGGGTTGGTCAACACTCGGAGATGTTGGTTATCTCGATGCGGACAATTTCTTGTACCTGACAGACCGAAAAGCATTTATGATTATTTCCGGCGGTGTCAACATCTATCCACAAGAGTCTGAAAATATCCTTGTTAACCATCCGAAAGTTATCGACATTGCCGTCTTCGGAGTGCCGAATGATGATTTTGGCGAAGAAGTTAAAGCCGTGGTTCAGCCAGTCACAATGCCATCTTCTCCTGCAGAAGCCGATGCACTCGCAAAGGAGTTGATTGCGTTTTGTAAAACACACCTTGCGGATATTAAATGCCCTCGGTCAATCGATTTTCGTGCCGAACTTCCGCGTCACCCGACAGGCAAGCTGTACAAGCGCCTATTGAAAGATGAATACTGGAAAGCAGCTGGACGCTCCATCTAATGGTTGCATCCCACCCGTATCTCGACAACACAGCACCAATAGCGTTTGCGCATCGAGGTGGTACATCTGCTGCGCCCGAAAACACTCTTCGAGCTTTTGAAAATGCGGTCAGTCTCGGGTACCGCTATGTCGAGACTGATGTTCATGCGACCCGAGATGGTGTTCTCGTTGCGTTCCACGACAACGATTTGCAAAGAACCTGTGGGAAACCGTGGAAAATTGCCGAGACGGATTGGGACACACTGTCTACTGCACGTATCAATGGCACTGAACCCATCCCGCTATTACAAGATCTTCTCTCAACATGGCCTGAACTTCGTGTAAATATCGATTGCAAGTCCGATTCTGCTGTACAGCCTCTGATCGACACACTTCGAGAAAGCAAGTTTCTTGACAGAGTTTGCGTGGGGAGCTTCAGCGACAAGCGCCTGCGACACATACGCGAAGTATTCGGCCAATCATTGTGCACATCTATGGGTCCACAAGAAGTTGTCCGCCTGGTTGCAAGCAGCACTACGGGCCTGCCGATCTCACCTTCGCGTCACGCCCGTATTGCTCAGGTACCTGTCCGGCAGGGTCCCATTCCCGTTGTGACGCGACGCAGCATCAAGCGAGCTCATCAACTCGGATTGCAAATTCACGTCTGGACCATTGACGACCCTCAACAGATAAGCAATCTGCTTGATATAGGAGTAGACGGAATCATGAGCGACGATACAACAGCGTTAAAAGACGTCTTTTCTGCTCGAAACATCTTGGAATCATTTAACAAGTAGTTAACGGCACGAGTGCTGGCTCTCTGATTTAGTCGGCTAATTTGTACCCATGAGAGTTGACACGAATTTTTTCTGCACAGTACCAATGCCAGATGCGGGAAGCGATTCAGTTACTCCAACATCGCGGCGATATGACAACAACGCAGTCATCGAGTGCTATCGAAATCTTGTTGAGTGGGCCCGTACTGCCGACTCTCTCGGCTACGACACCATGTGGCTCACCGAGCATCATTTTCAGTACGAAGGGTACGAAGTTCTTCCCAACCTGATTCTTTTTGGTCAGCATCTCGCTAGCCAGACTAAGAATTTGCGCCTAGGACAAATGTTCAATGTGGTTCCGCAGTGGAACCCATTGCGCCTCGCTGAAGACTTTGCAATTGCGGACATCATCACCGGAGGACGAATGGAATTCGGTGTCGGTCGCGGCACTGTTCCACGTGAGGCATGGCCACTTGGCACAGTCGTTGCCTCAGGCGATAATGACATGTCCGCCGAGCATGATCGAATCAATAGACAAATCTTTGAAGAATCCCTTGAGATCATTAAGCGTGCTTGGACGAATGAGCGGTTCTCTTTCCGCGGAGAGCATTTCACTTTGCCAGCTGACGACATTCCTGACAGAGGTTCAAATGTTGATGATCTAACACTCATTCCGCGTCCAGAGCGCCCTATCGATATCTACCAGCCAGTGACGTCGCCAGAAACGATTGAATACGTACCACGCGCAGGTCATAAAGCTGTCTATTGGCTGCAGAACGCCGACAGTCAGCTCGATAAGTGGAGTCGATTCGCAAAGATTCGCGACGATATGGGCAAACCAGTCGCACCGGGTGATGATCGATGCTTAGTGCTAAACGTTCATGTCGGAAAAACTCGTGAAGCAGCAATGAAGAAAGGTAAGCCAGGCCACGACGAATTTTGTCGCTTCCTCGCACCGTACGGCCGATTTTCTAGTTATAGAAATCCGGATGGTTCGAAGGTGCCCTTCGACCACTGCCCCACCGTTCAAGAATCAATCGATCAAAAGATTCAAGCCATAGGTTCAGTGGCAGATGTCGTCGACACTATTGGTTTTTGGCGCGAACTTCTTGACCTGAAACACCTGATTATCTTTTTTGATTTCCCAGGTCTTACGCGCCAAGAAATGACTGAACAGTTACACATGGTGGCTGAGGAAGTAATGCCACAACTCGGAGAAACAATGGCTCGTCGTCCGTTGCCGCAACTTTCTCCTTTGGTGTAAAGAGACAGTGTCTAGTTCCACTCTTTTTACTAGCGCACAACTTGTGGATGGATCAGTAGTTGACATAGCTACTGAAGGCATACACATCTCTTGGATTGGACCTGTGGGTCAATGTCCAGTCGCGACAACACATATTGTGTCCCTAGACGGATTCGTTGTGACTACATCTTTTGTCGAGCCGCATGCACATCTCGATAAGGCTTTTCTTGCTGACCGAGTATCTAACCCAGCCGGTGACCTGATGGGAGCAATTCACGGTTTAGAAGCCGTTCGTGGCACCATCACACATAACGACCTTGTTGCGCGCGCTATGCGCGCTGTGTACCTCATGTCATCGAACGGTGTCACCTCCATCAGAACGCACGCAGATACCACAATCTCGGGAGGGCTTTCTTCAGTTCTTGCATTGCTCGAAGTC
>WLSJ01000022.1 GCA_009705865.1 Actinomycetota bacterium
CAGCGGCGATCTGAATAAATACGGAACAACGATGGCATTGATGTTGCTTCCGTATTGGACCGACGGATGTATTGGATCCATGGAAGGTCTGTTTTTTGAAGCAGCAGGTTCTACGCCGTATCACTTCATAACTGCAGCCGCACTTTCTAAACAGAGCAGTAATCCTGTTCGTGAATTGCGATATGACAATAACGATGCCGTCAAGGGCGTTGCGTATATGCGCATGATGGGAATTCGTTACTACATGGCATATACGGCTGAAGCTATTGCTAAAGCTGTTCTTGAAAAGGACTTAGTAGAGGTCGCGGTTTCCGGTCCGTGGCATATCTATGAAATTACGAACACCACCATTGTTGAACCATTGACGGTTCAACCAGTCGTTGTCAATGAGCGTCCAGGTGACAAGCGTGAACGTTGGCTGGAAATTGGTACGTCGTATTTGCAGCAGACAGGTGAGTGGGCAGCATTGCCGGTTGATCATGGGCCAGATGAATGGCAGCGAATTAACGTTGAAGCAGATGCATCTCGCGCTGTAGGTGAACCTGGCGGTGCTGGACGTCAGGTAGATATTGTGACACCAACCTCTGCAACAAAAATTTCCCCTGTGTCTCTTGAACCTGTTGTGGTGTCTGACGTGAAGGTTGAAGAAGAATCGGTGTCTTTTTCAGTTGATCGAATCGGAGTTCCGGTGTTAGTGAAAGTGAGTTACTTTCCGAACTGGCAGGTCGATGGTGCATCGCGTGTGTATCGGGCAGCGCCGAACATGATGGTCGTTGTTCCGACAGAAAAGAATGTGAAGTTGTCGTATCAATCCTCTCGGTTGGATCGCTCGTCATATGCAGTCACCTTGGTCGGAATATTGATGGTGGCATTTCTCTTTCGTAGACGGTTTCGTTACGGAGTTGCGATGCCTGCCCGCGTAGATAGCGGAATTGAGCCCGAATCTGATGATGAACTATCTGCAGATAGCCTCACAGACTGATGAGCACTGACCCCTCAATCCTTGACCGCATCGTCAAGGCGTACGACATTCGTGGGACAACCCCAAATGAAATGAACGAAGAAGTGGCTTTTGCTCTCGGGGTGGCTTTTGCAGATTTCGTGCAGGCTCCGATGGTCATTGTGGCCAGAGACATGCGAGTAACGGGTGAATCATTAAGCGCATCGTTCTCGCACGGAGTCGTATCTCGCGGCGTGAACATTCTTGATCTTGGTCTTGCAAGCACAGACCTTGTGTATTTCGCAGCAGGAAAACTTGAAGCCCCTGGCGCCATGTTTACTGCATCTCATAACCCTGCTGAATACAACGGAATCAAGTTCTGTCTGTCAGGTGCTCGTCCAGTCGGCATTGATACTGGTCTTGGTGTGATTCGTGATGCCGCGAAGAAAGTTCTTGCCGGAAATGGGCCAGGTGCAGCAGCAGTGCATGGTTCAATCTCTACTCGCGACATGCTCGATGAATTTGCAGACCATGTCGTGTCGTTCATCGATGTTGATGCGCTCGTGCCAATGAAAGTAGTTGCGGATACAGCCAATGGAATGGGCGGTCTTATCGTGCCAGTGGTCTTTGCACGTCTTCCAATGATGGATCTTGAAGTGATGTACCCAGAACTTGATGGAAGTTTCCCGAATCATCCAGCAGACCCGATTCAACCAGCGAACCAGCGTGACTTACAGGCCCGGGTGGTTAGTGGGGGGTTTGACATTGGACTTGCGTTCGATGGTGACGCAGACCGAGTATTTGTTGTTGATGAAAAGGGGAGAGGTTTATCTGGCTCTACCACTACCGCAATTCTTGCTGCAGCCGTTTTGCGCAACAACCCCGGTGCCACGGTGTTGCATAACCTCATTTGTTCACGATCAGTTCCTGAAGTAATTCGTGAAAGTGGAGGCGTTCCGGTTCGTACTCAGGTGGGTCATAGCAATATCAAACAAGTGATGGCAGAAACAGGTGCAGTGTTCGGTGGAGAACACTCAGCTCACTATTACTTCCTTGATAACTATCGAGCAGACTCTGGCATCATCGCCACAATGTTTATGTTGCAAGAGTTGTCTCGCGCCAAGATGCAACTTTCGCAACTTCGTCAACCGTTTGAGAGATACGAGGCAAGTGGTGAAATCAACACCAGTGTTTCTGATGCGCAAGTTGTCATGGCTGCAGTGGCTGACGCATACAAATCACATCCTCAAGACTGGGTTGATGGACTCACGGTGGATTGTGGTGACTGGTGGTTCAACCTTCGTCCATCAAATACCGAGCCCCTTCTTCGATTGAACCTAGAAGCAGCAACTCGCGCAGAATGTGACGATCATGTGGTTGAAGTGCTCACGCTTGTGACATCTGTCTGACAATGAAAGAATGAACCCATGACTCTTGACCACACCCTGCTTGACCTTCTTGCGTGCCCTGAAGACAAGGGACCATTGTTTTACATCAAGTCAGAAAACGTTCTGTATAACCCACGCCTCAAGCGCTCATACGCGGTTGTTAGCGGAATCCCTGTCATGTTGATTGAAGAATCCACACAGGTCTCAGATGCAGATCATGCGCGACTTGAGTCACGCATTGCTGCTGAGGGCATAAAGCCCACCTTTACTCGTTGATTTAGATACACTGACTGCGTAATCAGGCTGATCAGAGCGGTGCCAGTTGGCCCCAGCCTCGATTCAATACGAAACTCATTTAAGGAGCCTCCATGTCCTCTCTCGCCGATCGTCGCGATTATCGCGTCGCCGACCTCAGCCTTGCGCCATTTGGTCGTAAGGAAATTCATCTTGCTGAACACGAAATGCCAGGCCTTCGTTGGTTGCGCAAAGAGTACGGTCCATCAAAACCACTAAAAGGTGCTCGCATCTCTGGCTCTTTGCACATGACCATTCAGACCGCAGTTCTCATTGAGACGCTGGTTGAACTTGGCGCAGAAGTGCGTTGGGCAAGCTGCAACATTTTCTCTACTCAAGACCATGCAGCAGCAGCTGTTGCTGTTGGTCCGCACGGAACTGAAAAAGACCCACAAGGTGTTCCTGTCTTTGCTTGGAAGGGCGAGACCCTCGAGGAATATTGGTGGTGCACCGAGCAGATGATGACATGGCCAGATGGCAACTTGCCAAACATGATTCTTGATGACGGCGGCGATGCAACACTTCTTGTCCATAAGGGAGTCGAGTTTGAAAAAGCTGGTGCTGTTCCAGATCCGACATCTGCATCAAACCCAGAACTCGCATTGATTCTTGGTCTCTTGCAGCGCACACTTAAAACTGATCCTGCAAAGTGGACTCAGATGGCAGCGTCTATCAAGGGTGTTACTGAAGAAACCACTACAGGCGTGAAGCGTTTGTACAAGATGTTTGACAAGAACGAACTTCTGTTTCCTGCAATCAACGTGAACGACAGTGTCACCAAGAGCAAGTTCGACAACCTCTACGGTTGCCGTCACTCGCTTATTGATGCAATCAACCGCGCAACAGACGTCATGATCGCCGGAAAGCTTGCAGTTGTCTGCGGCTACGGTGATGTTGGTAAGGGTTGTGCACAGAGTCTTCGCGGACAAGGTGCACGCGTAATCGTGACTGAAATCGACCCCATCAACGCATTACAGGCAGCGATGGAAGGGTACGAAGTCAATACCACGGAATCAGCTTTGGCTGAAGCAGACATTTTTGTCACCGCAACAGGCAACGAAGCAATCATCACTGCCGAACACATGGCCGGAATGAAGCACAACGCAATTGTGTGCAACATTGGCCACTTCGACAATGAAATTGATATGGCTGGTCTTGCTCGTAGCGGCGCGACACGTGATGAATTGAAGGCCGGAACAGACTTGTGGACATTCCCAGATGGTCACGCAGTGATCGTGTTGGCTGAAGGTCGTCTTGTCAACCTTGGTTGTGCAACTGGACACCCATCATTCGTGATGAGCTGTTCTTTCAGTAACCAAGTTCTTGCTCAGATCGAGTTGTTCACCAACTTGAAGGCGTACCCACTTGGTGTGTACGTATTGCCAAAGCATCTCGATGAAAAGGTTGCATTTGCACATCTTGAAGCGTTGGGCGTGACACTTACTCAGCTCACTGACGGACAAGCTGAATACATGGACATGAACCCTTCAGGTCCATTCAAGCCAGATCATTACCGCTACTAATTACATGTATTGAAAAAGGCCTCGGGTGTTTTGCCCGGGGCCTTTTTTTATTGAGCTATTGCTCGGAAGCTTCGCCGGCTGCTGCATCGAGTGAATTGCGAGACATCTTGAAAAGGCGAAGTGTGATTTGCACCATTGGGCCGATGCCAAATGCAAAAACAAAAGTACCAAGACCAATGTGGCCGCCGAGAAATATGCCGATCACCATCACGGTGATTTCAACAATGGTGCGAGCAACGCGAACACTGATACCAAAGCGCTTGTTGAGCCCCAGCATGAGCCCGTCACGGGGCCCTGAGCCGAATTCTGCGCCGATGTACAGCCCTGAACCTGCGGCAATGATGGATAACCCAGCAACCATGTAAATAACACGAATCACAATGTGGTGGCTGTGGGGGATTAAGTCCTGAGCGATGTTTTCAATCAATCCAATTTCGATTGCATTTAATAGCGTGCCGAGACCAGGTCGCAGTCGCAATGGAATCCATAACAGCAGCACGAAAAACGCGACGAAGATCAGAACGGTTCCGAGACCGAGACCTGTGTGTTTCGAAATTCCTTGGTGAAATACGTCCCATGGCGGAACACCAAGTTCTGAACGCACAAAGAATGCGATACCTGTGCCAAAACAGGCAAGGCCAGTCACACATCTGATGAAGCGTTCAACAAATTGTTCGCGCAGTGGTCGAAGGGGTGCTTGTGCCATGGAGTTACACCGTACTGAATTTGTCCGCTCAAATACGGGAGCATTAATTCCTGTTCACATAATGGGTGTTGAACCACACGAAGGCCATATGCGCGACTTGGTCCTAGGACTGAAATATGGCAAAAACAGGACGTTTGCGAGAGTGTTGGCACAGGTCGTCATCGAGGCGACGAATTGGAATGAATACCAATGTGACGTTGTGACATGGGCACCTACAACTATGAAACATCAGCATGAACGCGGAATGGATCACGCAGAACTCATTGCTCGTCATGTGGGTGTTTTGCTTACCTTGCCAACGAAGCGACTCCTCAGGCGAGTTACAGCGTCTTCACAGACAGGTCTAGATCGTAATCAACGACTGGTTTCGCCAGAGTTTGTTGCTCGTCCACTAGGTAGGCAGTGCAATGTTTTAGTTATTGATGATGTTGTTACAACAACTGCGACTTTTCGTGCTGCCATGTCAGCACTCATTAATGCTGGTGCCTTGTCTGTGACCTGTGTGGCCCCATCGCGCACAGTCTGACTAGTTACGAGGCAGTGGTGCCGTTTGCAACGTTGGTTACTTCAGCTGCAATGCGTCGGATCTCTTCCATCTTGTGGTCAAGTGTTAAAGCTTCACGCTGTGCATTAGAGATAATCAGTGCGCCTTCTCGTTGTATTTCTTCGCGCAATTCTGCAATCTCGGCCTCTGCAACTTGGCGCTGCGATGTCGTTTCGCGATGAACTTCCGTAATCAGGAGAGCTAAAAGCTGCACAATCTCTTGAGTAACAGTTGTTTGGTAATCATCAACTTGAGCTGCAATATCTCGAAAAGCTTGTTCAACGTCTGCCGCTTTGTATTTACGTCGTCGTGATTTGAGATCTGGAATCACAATTCCTCGCTGAGGGCTCACCATCTTTGACACGATTGCTTCGCGAGCAATCTCAGACGTGTTGTTAGTAGTGGAAATATCTTCTGACATATCAGTTCTTTCGGTCTATAGGAGAGCGACTCGCCAATTTTGCGTGCACGATTAGTCGTTGATTAGCAGTTCCTATCGGGGTGCAAGTCGTGAGCGTGACGGAGTTGTAGCCGAGATAGGAAAGAACTCGTGTGTTGTCTGGCTGCACAATGTCATACGGTTCGTTCTTTGAATTGGCTTTCACTGTGTAGCGATACATGGCATCACCGACAATTAGCAAAACAGAGTCAGATGTTTGCATCTTGTCTAGGAAATAAAAGGGTGCTGGGAATGTGGTGCGGTGTCCAGCGAGCCCAATGTTTCCCAACAGGCCTGGTTTTTGGCTTTTTCGATACCAGCCAACCCCAAGAGCCAACCTGTCATCACTGATACCGCTCACTATCTGCATACGCAGATGAAGCCGTGGAACGACAAGCCAATTTTTTCCGTCGTTTGGTATGTCAGCTAGCAGTTCTGCTTCGGTGGTATCAGTCATGGCAGGAAATTCTGATCGTGCCGCGAGTGCTGCAAACGGTGCGCGAGCTTGTGCAGTCGAAGTAGTGGGCGCAACGCTCGTTGAAGACTCGACAGTTGTGTCAACACTGAGTGGCAATGTTGTGGGTGTTGGTTCTGCCAATACGGTTGTGTCGTTTGCTGTGCGTGACACCGCAATTGACCCGATTAAGAGAAGCAACATCGCTGCCATGGTGGACACAGAGACGTACACCTTGCGATTGACCGTGGTTGACGTCATTGCTCGACCCGCAAGGAGTGCATGAGTGACTATTCGTTTGTCACCACGACTTCGTGTTACTGCAATTGATGAAGAGCTCCATTCGCCGGTGGGAGCAACGGTGAATGAGACCTCGTGTAGCGATGGTGTGAGTTGGGCAGTCACCGACCCAGACGGGAGCGAACGCATGGCATCTGCGCGCAGATGCAGAGCGACGGTGGTCGATTCGGTTGCTTCAGTGCGAACCCTTGATCGAATGGTGATGACAGAAGGCCCTGAACCCCGCGAGGCCCGTGTGCGCACCCGTAGTTCGACGTGCCGGGTACCGGCTGGGTCGAGGAGGCTGGCGGAAAAGCGCTTCATCACCTAGAAACAGTAACAGTTGCCTAATTTACTTAGAGGGAGCCTCTTGGCCTGAAGTTGATGAGGGCTATAGCAACCCGGAGAGGGCGCGAGCAGTAGCGATAGCGCCGCTGGAATCTTCTTCAACATGAACTCCGTGCATGCCAAGGGCGTTGGCAGCGTGCACGTTGGCAATGAGGTCGTCTAAAAATGCGGTGCGTGTAGGGGTCGCATTCAGGCGCGCCATAGTGAGCTCATAGATAGCGGGATTGGGTTTGCGCATCTGCACTTCGTGACTGTCCACGATGGTGTCAAAGACGCTCTCGTAGTCCATCAGTGGCCACCACATAGGACGAAACTCTTTGACGTTGTTCGTCAGAATGCCAATGGCTATTCCTGCTGATTTCAAATCATGAATAAAGGCCACCATGTTGTCGTTCAGTTCGAAATTGAATGGGTTTGACTGCGATGGTGGCGCGGTAGCAGGAACAGTGGCGACAATGCCTGCATCGTCAAGCTTTTGTTTAGTGATGTTTCTGCATTCTTCAAGAGATATTTCGCCCCGTTCCACCCGATGCCATTGATGATCGGTATCGAGATGATGTGGACCCATGACTATTTCGGCAACAACTGCAGGGTCATGGTCTGGGTAACGACGGGTGAAATCGCGAGGTCCACCATTTCGCATAATGACCCCACCTAGGTCGAAAATGACTGTGTCAACTGCTCTTTGGCTCATAACCGACAAGTCTTGCTTGCTTTATGTCCGGTCAGCGAACTGGCTCTGGCAAGGGGTGCAGGTAGGCTTGGACACTGCATGAAAGTTCTCGACCGCGTCCTTCGAGCCGGAGACGGTAAGCGGGTCAAAGCCCTCCAGGGCCTTGTTCCCGACATCAATGCTCTCGAATCAGAGATGGCTGCATTGTCCGACATTGCTCTTCAAGCAAAAACTGCTGAATTTCGCTCGCGGCTAGAACGTGGTGAATCTCTTGACGACCTTCTCATCGAGTCATTTGCGGTTGTGCGTGAGGCATCTAGCCGTGTCATTGGCCAACGTCATTTCGATGTGCAGCTCATGGGCGGGGCCGCACTTCATTTTGGTTGGGTTGCAGAAATGAAGACCGGTGAAGGAAAGACTCTTGTGTCTACTTTGCCTGCGTATCTCAATGGTTTATCTGGTGATGGCGTGCATGTCATCACAGTGAACGATTACCTGGCACGTTTTCATGCCGAGTGGATGGGTCGCATTCATCAGTTCCTCGGTCTTTCTGTCGGACTAGTTATTCCTGGTCGTCGTGAATCTTCAGCTGAAAAGCGATTGGACTATGCCTGCGATATTACGTACGGCACAAACAATGAATTTGGTTTTGATTATCTTCGCGACAACATGGCAGCTTCATTAGACGACAAAGTTCAACGTGGTCACAATTTCGCCATTGTTGACGAAGTGGACAGCATCCTTATCGACGAAGCTCGCACGCCTCTCATTATTTCTGGCCGTATTGCTGATGCTGCTGCCATGTACTACAAGTTTGCTTCAATCGTTCGCACACTGAAGCGTGACGAAGATTATGAAGTCGAAGAAGACAAACGAATCGTTGTTCCTACAGAACTTGGTATTGAAAAAGTTGAACAGGAACTGGGCTTAGACAACCTGTATGACGCAGTGCAGCAGAATCTGGTGCATCAGTTGTCCGTCGCTTTGAAAGCTAAAGAGCTGTATCGCCGCGACAAGGATTACATCGTTGATTCTGGTGAAGTAAAAATCGTTGACGAGTTCACGGGCCGTATTCTTGAAGGCCGACGCTGGAGCGAAGGCATCCACCAAGCAGTTGAAGCCAAAGAAGGCGTACGCATCAACGAAGAGAACCAAACTCTTGCCACAATTACTTTGCAGAACTACTTCCGTATGTACAACAAGCTGTCTGGTATGACAGGTACCGCACAAACTGAAGCTGCAGAATTAGTGAATACGTACGAACTTCACGTTGTTCCGATTCCGACAAATCGCAATGTTGTGCGCCAAGACGAAGCTGATCTTATTTTTAAATCAGAAGATTCAAAGTTCCGAGCTGTTGTTGACGACATTGTTGAGCGCAACACCAAGGGGCAACCCATTCTTGTCGGAACAATCAGCGTTGAAAAGAGCGAGCATCTTGCTCGAGAACTCACGAAGCGCGGCATAAAGCACGAAATTTTGAACGCGAAGCAACACACACGCGAAGCTCTTATTGTTGCTCAGGCTGGGCGCTTAGGTGCCGTCACCGTAGCTACCAACATGGCTGGTCGTGGTGTCGACATTTTGCTCGGCGGAAACCCAGAACTTCTCGCACGTCAGCAAGTGCTGTCGGAAGGTGTTAGTCCTGATCTTTTGGTTGACGATTTCGCATTGCCAGCACCGATTGCTGAAATGCCCGAAGAATTCCAGGTTGCTCGCGCAGCAGCTCAGGCTCGATACGACGAGTTGTTGCCGTTGCAGAAAGCACAGTGCGTCGAAGAGGGCAATAAGGTCCGCGCTGTTGGTGGTCTGTATGTTCTCGGAACTGAGCGCCACGACAGCCGTCGTATTGACAATCAGTTACGTGGTCGTGCAGGACGTCAGGGCGACCCTGGTGCAAGCCGGTTCTATCTCAGTCTTGATGATGAACTCATGCGTCTCTTCGCTACAGGTGCGCTCAGTTGGGTAATGGGTCGTGCATTGCCAGACGATGAAGCGATCGAAGCAAAAATGGTGACCAAAGCTATTGAGCGTGCGCAAACAACAGTCGAACAACGCAACGGTGAAATTCGTAAAAACGTTCTGAAATATGACGAAGTGATGAATGAGCAACGCAAAGTCATTTACATGCGTCGTGATCAAATTTTGTCTGGCGCTGATCTCAAAGTCGCAGCGATGGAATACCTCGCTGAAGCTGTTGATTCCTTAATTGAGACTCACTGCGTGTCAGAAGCAAGTGATGAGTGGGATGTCGATGGCTTGGCATTGGAACTCTCTAGTTACTGGCCTGCCAGCATCTCGGCTTCTCAGATTGAACAAAGCCTCAGTACAGACGCCATCTATGACCTAGTCATGGCTGACGCTCAGAAGCATTATCAAATTCGTGAAGAAGAACTTGGTGCAGAGATGCTTCGCGAGATTGAGCGTCAAGTCATGCTCAGCATTATTGACCAACGCTGGCGTGAGCATCTCGAAGAGATGGACTATTTGCAAGAGGGCATCAACTTGCGTGCCATGGGTCAAAAAGACCCACTGACTGAATGGCAGCGCGAGGGATATGAGATGTTTGGTCAAATGATGACCGGAATTGCTCAGGACTTTGTTCGTTACGTCATGCACGTACAAGTAGTTAACGACGAACAACCAGTTCTTCGTGTCCAAAATCTCACAGAGACCAGCAGCGACAATGTGGTCACCGATGGTTTTACTGCTGCAGCTCGCGTCAGCGACGATGTTGATCAATCTCTCCTGTCGGCACCAGAAGAAGAAGTGCGCAAGCCCATCGTGAAAGATGCAAGCGACTGGTCAAACACGCCGCGAAATGCGCCGTGCCCATGCAATTCAGGCAAAAAATTCAAGATGTGCCACGGCGCTGCCGCCTGACTGCCCGAGTCCAAGCAATAATTCGTTATGCGTGATTTCACTTCCGACCTTCGCGAACTAGCAACGCGTATTGCCGAATCGCATGAGTACTTGCATATTGATCAAACGCGTGCACGTATCTCTGAACTTGAAATAGAAGTTTCCCGTCCTGATCTCTGGGATGACCAAGACGTCGCAAAGCGGGTGACAGGGGAGTATTCAAATCTTCGTGCTGATCTTGATGCATATGAATCAATGCGCGCTGAGCTAGATGACCTCGATGTTCTTCACGAAATGGCACGCGAAATTGATGATGCTTCTCAAGAAGCCGACATCGCTGCCGGAATAGCTCATGTGGCAGCCGAGCTAGGCATTTTGGAAATGCGCAGTTTGTTTACGGGCGAGCACGACGATGCAGATGCCATCGTGCAAATCAACGCTAAAGACGGTGGCGTCGATGCTCAGGACTGGGCAGAACTTTTGATGCGAATGTTTACGCGATGGGCTGAGCGCAAAGGTTTTGTTGTTGATGTAGACGACGTCAGTCCAGGCACAGAAGCAGGAATCATGTCTGCTGAGTTCACTATCAAGGGCCGGTATGCGTACGGGTTAATGACGTCTGAGCGCGGAACACATCGTTTAGTCCGCATTAGCCCGTTCGATAACCAAGGTCGCCGGCAGACAAGTTTTGCCAGCGTGCAAGTGTGGCCAGTGATGGATGCACCAGATTTAGAAGTCAATGAATCAGAAATACGCATGGAAGTGTTTCGCGCTTCAGGTGCTGGTGGACAGCACGTCAACAAGACCTCATCTGCAGTGCGACTCATTCACGAACCAACAGGTGCAGTTGCAACAAGTCAAGAAGAACGTAGTCAATTGCAAAACCGTGAAAAAGCTCTCACACGTTTGAAGGCCATGATTGTGGCAAAGATCGAAGAAGAGCATCAGAACGAAAAAGATCGCATTGCTGGTAAGCCTGCACAAGTCGGTTGGGGTAGTCAGATTCGTTCGTACGTTCTGCAGCCGTATCAAATGGTGAAAGACATTCGTACAGAAGTTGAATCAGGCAACGTCGCGGCAGTTCTTGATGGTGATCTTGATTCCTTTATGGAGGGCTTTTTGCGTTGGCGCAGAGGGCAGGCAGAGTAATGCCCACACGGCTTTCGCGCCTGCAACCACATCGTTGTCGTGCATTGCTAGGTTGGGTGACTTCATGATTCGTCTCGAAAATGTCTCCAAGGTCTACGGTGCCGATATCCCCGCAGTGCGTGATGCATCATTTGATATTCCGAAGGGCGAATTTGTCTTCCTCGTCGGTCCTTCGGGATCTGGAAAATCTACGTTGCTTCGGTTGATTAACCGCCAAGAGCGACCAGAACGAGGCAACGTGTGGGTTGCCGGACGCAATATCAACGAAATGGCAAATAGTCAGATTCCGTATCTGCGTCGCACCATGGGAAACGTCTTTCAGGATTACAAACTTCTGCCCAACAAATCAGTCTTTGAAAATGTGGCATTCGCCCTAGAAGTAATCGGCAAACCGCGACATCTCATCGCACAACAAGTGCCTCAAGTGCTTGAACTTGTTGGTCTCGGAGACAAAGAAGATCGATTGCCTCATCAATTGTCTGGCGGAGAGCAACAGCGTGTATCTATAGCGCGAGCTTTCGTCAATCGTCCTCTGATATTGCTTGCCGATGAGCCCACCGGAAACCTTGACCCATCAACGGGAGAAGGAATCATGTCGTTGTTAGAAGCTATTAATGGCACGGGCACAACTGTGGTGATGGCTACGCACGACCATCGCGTTGTGAATGCGATGCGTAAGCGTGTGATTCAGCTTGATCGCGGCATCATCGTTCGCGACCAAGAACGTGGGGTGTACGAATGATTCAGCGCATCTCTTACGCCTTTCGCGAAACTATTGCCAGTTTCCGTCGCAACGTCACATTGTCGATGGCTGCAGTCATCACCTCCGCAGTGTCGTTGTTATTGGTCGGGGCAACGTTCCTGATGCAAAGGGCATTCGATAATTTGCTTGTGCAATGGCGCGGCGATGTCGGAATGATCGTGTTTGTTCGTCCTGATGTCACACCTGAGGCTTTGAAGTTCGTCGAACAAAACCTGAAATCTCAGCCAAATGTTATTGATGTAGACAAACTGGCCTACTTAGATAAGGCGGCAAGCTTTGAAGAAGCAAAGCGAGTGTTTGCCGGCGACACAACAACATTGAGTTTGCTGTCCATTGACACAATTCCATCTCAATTTAAAGTTGTGCCAAAAACGACGGACCCTGAACTCGTGCGAAGTCTTGCTGATCAGTACCGCACGCTTCCAGGTGTCGCTGGCGTGTCGTTGGCTGAAGATGAGTTTGATGTGATTTCTACTTTGTCTGGGTTTGTACGAACAGTCACTATTGCTATGTCACTTGTATTGCTCGCTGTAGCCGTGATTCTGATTTGGAACACAATTCGAACAGCTATTTTCGCGCGACGCAGAGAGATCGAAGTGATGAAGTTAGTGGGTGCCACCGACTGGTTTATTCGTGTGCCGTTTATTATGGAAGGCCTCATCCAGGGCCTCGTGGGAGCCATGGTGTCGTGTGTTGGGCTGTGGACTCTCAACAGTGCGTGGACCTCTGGTGTGGCTGGCTTCAAGGCCGGAACCGGAGTCAGCTCATTGGTCGTTCCTGATTCGTATCTCAATGGCGTCATGATTGCGTTACTCATCATTGGTGCAACCGCAGGCGGCGTTGGTTCAGGCGTCGCATCAAGCAAATTTCTCGACGTCTAGTCGAACTGCAATCCCACGCACCCGTATCGCTAGGGTCGTGATATGGAATTTCAAGAAATCATCTACGACCTATCCGATGGTATTGCTACCATCACGCTGAATCGGCCAGACAAACTCAATGCATTCACTGGCCGCATGATGCACGAAGTGATTGCAGCGCTCGATATGACTGATGCTGACGACAATGTCAAAGTTGTGATCTTCACCGGAGCTGGCCGTGCATTTTGTGCTGGTGCTGATTTGTCATCTGGTGGCGAGACCTTCGCGAAAGGTGGCAGTGATGTGCAAACTAAGCAAGGCGTGCCCCGTGATGGTGGTGGCTTAGTTTCTCTTCGTATCTTCGAAAGCCTGAAGCCGGTCATTGGTGTTATCAATGGCCCAGCTGTCGGTGTTGGTGTCACCATGACCCTGCCGATGGATTTTCGTTTAGCAAGTGACACAGCCAAATTCGGGTTTGTGTTTGCAAAACGCGGCATTGTGCCCGAAGCATGCTCTTCATATTTCTTGCCACGACTTGTCGGTATTTCGCAAGCAACTGAGTGGGTGTTTACGGGTCGAGTTTTCCCTGCGTCTGAGGCTCTCGCTGGTGGGCTTGTCCGCAGTGTGCACGCTGCCGATGACCTAATGGCTGCTGCTCGAGCTATCGCGCGTGAAATTGCTGACAATACGGCTCCGGTATCTGTGTCGTTGTCACGAAAGATGTTGTGGCACATGTTGGGCGCTTCGCATCCAATGGAAGCCCATCGTGCAGATTCACGTGGCATTCAAGAGCGTGGAAAAAGTGCAGATTCGAAGGAAGGCGTCGTGAGCTTTTTGGAAAAGCGCGCAGCTGTGTACCCAGACAAAGTGAGTAGTGGATTGCCGAACATCTTCCCAGGCTGGACAGAGCCAGAGTTTTCGTAATTCGTGTCTGAAAATTCAGAAGATAAATCTCTCTACGAGATAGCGGGGCCTGAGTTTTTTGTTCGGCTTGTCGATCGTTTCTACGACGGAATCGAAACTGATCAAGTTTTATTGCCTCTGTATCCCGAGGGCAGCGACACAGTGGCAGCACGTCAGCGACTGGCTTTGTTTCTTATTCAATATTGGGGTGGTCCAGATACCTATATGCAAGAACGGGGTCATCCGCGTCTTCGCATGAGGCACGCACCGTTTGTTATCGGGGCTCTCGAACGAGATCACTGGTTGATGCACATGGCTGCAGCGATAGAGCAGACCATCCCTGAAGTGGACGAGGCGTATCGTGAACATGTCACGACTGAGCTTGCTAATTACATGGTTAATGCTGCCGAGGCAATGCGCAACGTTTAGTTGTTAGCTAAGAGAGTCGGGTCCAAGGGCATGCATAGCAATAGCTGCAGCCGCTCCAACATTCAACGAGTCAATTCCCCCATGCATAGGAATGCGCACAATGTGTGTTGCGCTATTCATGGAACTTTGTTGCAAGCCGTCTCGTTCGCTGCCAAGTAGTAATGCTGTCTTCTGATCAGACGTAACAGTGACAGATGAAAGTGAAGTTGCCGATGCATTAGGCGTCATGGCGTACGACACGAAGTTGTGTTGCTGCAGTAGTTGGCCGATGTTGTCGTTCTGGCCGAGTCGCACGAAGGGAACTGAGAGTCCTGAACCCATCGAGACGCGTAATGCCCGCCGCGCTAACGGGTCTGCACTGCCGGTAGACAAAACAATTGCATCCCAGCCAAGCGCTACGGCACTGCGCACGATTGCCCCCAGGTTTGTGGGGTTGTCAATCTCCTCAGCCACAACAACGCGAGTCGCGTGAGCCAGTACATCATGTGCTGAAGCCAAGGCTGGCCTGCGAAATAGTCCGGTTGCTCGCAAGGGGACACCAAGCCCCGTCACATCACCGCGCAGTTGTTCTGAACCGATAAACACTTGCACGGATTCGTCAACTACTTCTGCAAGCCGAATGCCGGTTGGTTCATCACATAACAGCGCCACAGCTTCAAAGTGCAATTCGATTGCTCGTTCCACCACTAAATCACCTTCAGCAACAAACAGGCCTGCGCCCACTGCATCAAGGCGTTCCAATTTGCTTGCTAATTGTCTGTCACGCCAGCGAAAGGGGTCTAGCCGTGGGTCTGTCCCGTCAGTGACATGAAAAATCATCGAATGTGCAGGTTTAGTAGTACCAGGGGAATGGTGACCAGTCGGGTGCACGCTTTTCCAAGAAAGATTCGCGACCTTCGTCTGCTTCGTCTGTGCCATATGCAAGGCGAGTTGCCTCACCAGCAAAGATTTGCTGACCAACAAGGCCATCATCAACAAGGTTGAATGCAAACTTCAACATGCGTTGAGCAGTAGGGCTCTTGCCATTGATCTCTTTCGCCCATTCAAGTGCAACCTTTTCAAGATCTGCGTGCGGAACTACCTCGTTCACGGCACCCATGGCCTTCATGTCGTCGGCTGAGTATTCACGACCTAAGAAGAAGATTTCTCGAGCAAACTTCTGGCCAACCATTTTTGCAAGGTAGGCAGAACCGTAACCACCATCAAATGATGCAACGTCGGCATCTGTTTGTTTGAAGCGAGCATGCTCGCGGCTTGCAAGGGTGAGGTCTGAAACCACATGCAAGCTATGCCCACCACCAGCGGCCCATCCGGGTACAACACAAATCACAACTTTTGGCATGAACCGAATCAGACGTTGTACTTCCAAAATGTGTAAGCGACCAGAACGACCGCGGTCAACAGATTCTTGTGTGTCGCCATCTGCGTACTTGTAACCATCTTTGCCACGAATGCGTTGGTCGCCTCCGCTGCAAAATGCCCAGCCACCATCTTTGGGTGACGGCCCATTTCCTGTCAGCAATACACAGCCAACATCAGTTGTCATACGGGCATGGTCTAGGGCTGTGTATAGCTCGTCAACTGTGTGTGGCCGAAACGCGTTGCGTACTTCAGGGCGGTTGAAAGCCACACGTACGGTGCCTTGGTCTACTGCGCGGTGATACGTGATGTCAGTGAACGAAAGGCCTGGCACTTCGCGCCATGCCGCTGGGTCGAAAATAGGTGAAATAGTCACATCGTCATTGTTCCACGCCAACGCCCGTATCGTGGAAACCGATGGCTACATGGGCAGAAGTTGAAACACAGGCGCCAGACGTTGCAGCAGCAATTCTTGCTCGATTCATGGGGCACCCTCATCATGTCCTCGGCACATTGAATCGTGACGGCGCCCCTCGACTCAGTGGAATCAACGTCATGCATAACGAAGAGATCTTGTGGTTTGGCTGCATGCCTTCGTCACGCAAAGGAATCGACATTGAACGAGACCATCGAATCTCTCTCCATTCAGCCCCATTACTGGAATCGCTTGAAGGGGGAGACGCTGTCATTTCTGGGGTTGCGCGCTCACTGGCGCCAGAGCGGGTGCGGGCTTGGCGGCCCGAGACGCCCGAGAACGGTGTCTTTTACGAGGTTTATATTTCCTTGATGCACCTTGTTGAAGTTCGTGGTGAAGATCTCATAGTTACCATGTGGGATACGGAGCATGGTGTCCGTAGCGTCAATCGGCAATGACAACACTTATTGCTTTCTCAGGTTCGCTACGGGC
>WLSJ01000023.1 GCA_009705865.1 Actinomycetota bacterium
ACGTCAATCTCAATCAACCCGTCACTACGTTGTCATCCACCATCGGTACAAATGCCAGTAACACGGGCAAGAAATTCTCATTTGTTGAGTTGGTAGATAATGCCACCGGCGACAAAGGAACAATTGCTCCTGCTGGCAAACCGATGGTGGTGAACTTCTGGTTTTCTACATGTGAGCCGTGCAAACGAGAGATGCCGGCACTGTCAGCTTCAAGCGCAAAATATGCAGCAACAGTTGACTTCATTGGCATCAACCCCAATGATTCACGCGAAGTCGCAACCGCTTTTCTGAAGAAGTACAACATTACGTACCCAACATTCATTGATGATGGCACACAATTAGCCAAGGCAGGTGTCGTCACACTTCCCGCCACGTTCTTTCTTGATAGTTCCGGGACCATTGTTGCCAGACGAGCTGGAGAAATTACATCTGCCGAAATTGAATCGATTCTCACGAAAGATTTGAAAGTCTCGCCATGATTGCAATCGAGGGGAACTTCGCATACAGCTTCATTCTGGGCGTAATGGCGGCAGTGAACCCATGTGGCTTTGTATTACTACCGACATACCTTGTGTATTACCTCGGTACAGAACTCAATCGTGATGACGAAAACAACTCAGCAACATTGCGACGTGGCCTCAGCGTAGGTATCGCAGTGTCATCCGGGTTCATTGGCTTGTTTCTGGTTGTCGGAATCATTTCTCGAGCATTTACAACTGTTATCAGAGACAATGCGAAGTACGCAGCACTTGTTATTGGCATTGCCTTGATCGCAATGGGAGTTGCAATGCTGTTCGGTTGGAAACCACCAATCACCCAGCCTGATGTTTCTGTGCAACGCAAGCGCACAACATGGAACATGTTTCTGTTTGGCATTGTGTATGCCATCGCATCAATTGGCTGCACGATCGGACTCTTGATCTCAGTCATCCTCGGCTCAGTCAACAGAGATGGGTTTGTGTCTGGCGTCATCAGCATTGTTTTGTACGGTCTCGGCATGGGGCTATTAGTCACCGCGCTCACCGTGGCCCTGGCATTTGCACGCGTTGGGCTTGTGTCGACAATTAAGAAGAGCTTCAAGTGGTTCGACAAGATATCAGCAATGTTTGTCGTACTCACGGGACTGTACTTGTCCTGGTATTGGCTGGGCGCAATCACTGATCGTGGGTCTGACGGAGTCACCTCTCGCGTTGAACGTTGGCAAACACACGTCGCCCAGTTTTTGCAAGATGCAGGCGTGTACCCATTGCTCATTGTTTTCAGTGTCATCATCGCTGCTGCCGTTATTGTCATCCGCCGTACTTCACGTCAGAACAAGTAGTCATGAACCTGTCTGAATTACTTGAATATGACAACGTCACCGAAGAGAGCATCCTGCGATCAAATTTCGGGTTCATGGCATTCCATGGCGGTGCACTAGAAGAAATGACAGACACCATTGCATCTCGTGCCGCAGAACGTGCCGGCGCTTCATATTACGGGATTCAATTGCCGGACAAACTTGAGTGGCATATTCCTTCTCACCAAGTAACAGCTGATCAGTCATCGACGCTCGCTTCATTTCTCTCACATGTAAATATCGTCATCACAGTGCATGGTTTTGGCCGCGCCGGATTCTTCACATCGTTGTTATTAGGCGGACGCAACCGCAGGCTTGCTACTCACCTTGGTACATCACTGCGCACACATTTACCTGCGTACACAATCATTGATGACATCGATGACATTCCGGGCAACCTACGCGGTATGCATCAAGACAACCCCGTCAATGTGGTGGAACATGCAGGCGTGCAACTTGAACTGCCACCGCGAGTACGTGGTTCTAGCCCATTGTGGTGGGACTGGGAAGGTCCTGGCTTAACGCCTCATACAGAAAGCCTGATTGACGCCCTAGTCGACTGCGCCACAACCTGGCCTGGCTAAGGCGCGAGGCGTTCGACGCGCCACACCACGCCGTTGCGTGTGTAACGAAAACGATCATGCAACCGACTTGGCCTGCCTTGCCAAAATTCAATCTGGTCAATTGACAAGACATAGCCACCCCAATGTGGCGGACGCGGAACGTCATTGCCTTCGAAGCGTGCGGTGACTTCTTCGATGAGATCATCAAGTTCTTCTCTGTTGCCAATAACTGTTGACTGTGGTGATGCCCATGCGCCAAGTTGTGAAGCGCGCGGCCGTGATGCGAAATATTCATCGCTCACTGCATCGGTTGCCTGAGAAACTACTCCCTGTACGCGCACTTGTCTGTGTAGGTCTAGCCACGCAAATGTTGCAGCTGCACGAGCTTCGCCAGCAATCTGTATTCCTTTTGCGCTCGTGCGGTTTGAGAAAAACGTGATTCCGTGCGTATCAATACCACGCGCCAGCAGCACGCGAGAGTCTGGCTGGCCAGTTGCATCAACAGTTGATAGCACCATTGCATTGGGTTCAGTAATGCCGACTTCTTCAGCTTGGTGATACCACACGTTTAATTGGGTAATGGGATCGGCATGCAGATCATCAATATCAAGTCCCGCTGTTTCGTATTGAATACGACGATCAGCAATGCCCACGGTGATTACGCCTTAGGTGTGATGTGAGTGGCGCCACGCATGTATGGCAAGAGAACATCGGGGATGCGCACGCTGCCATCTGGTTGGCGATGGTTTTCACAAATGGCTGCCCACACGCGAGGCACAGCTAACGCAGAACCATTCAACGTGTTTGCGATTTCAGTACCTTTTTGGCCTGTGCGCTTGAAGCGAATGTCGGCACGGCGCGCTTGGTAATCAGAAAACCATGACACACTGCTGACTTCGAGCCATGCATCACAACCAGGGGCATAGACCTCAATGTCGAAACTGCGGTGATGACTGCCGCCCATGTCACCAGTGCATATTTCAATAATGCGATACGGCAGTTCCAGCGCGGCCATTAGTGCTTCTGCACGACCAACTAATTCAGTCAATAATGCTGGTGCATCTTCAGGACGCGCAATGGCAAGAATTTCTACTTTGTCGAACTCATGTGCACGCAACATGCCGCGCGTGTCACGCCCTGCACTTCCGGCTTCACGGCGATAGCACGGCGAATACGCCATTAACCGCACAGGTAATTCGGCTTCATCTAGTACTTCGCCAGCATGCAACGACGTCAGTGGTACTTCAGCGGTAGGAATTGCCCATAGATCATCTCGTTCAATGGCATATGCATCGTCTGCAAACTTCGGTAAGTGGCCAGTTGCAGTAAGTGTTGCAGTGGTAACAAAACTTGGTGGGCGAATTTCTTCAAACGCATCAGCATTCTGATCTAATGCAAACTGACACAGCGCGCGTGCAAGAGTTGCTCCAAGACCACGTTGCATGGTGAACATGGCACCTGCAATTTTCGTGGCGCGCTCGTTATCAAGAATTCCAAGGGCTGTTGCAGTTTCCCAATGAGGTACGCGTTGGTGATCACCAAAAGTGGCAGGCAAATTAATTGGGCCTTTTACGATTGGGTTCTCGTGGTCGCCGGCGCCATCAGGTGCATCAGGATGAGGCAAGTTCGGAATACGCAACATGATTTGCTGCAGTGCATCTTGCACGGTGTCGAATTCGCTTTGAAGTACGCGTTCACGTTCACCACCGGCGCGGCTGAGCTCCATGAGAGCTTCTGCTTCATCGTTCTTCTTATCGCGACGAAGGGCACCCACCTGCTTTGAGAGGTCATTCACTTCGGCGCGCAGAGTGTCACGCTCAGCTGTGATTTCGCGAAGGCGAGAATCAAGGGCAACGGCTTCGTCGACCTGCACCAAGAGGTCTGGCTTGCCTCGGCGGGCCAGGGCAGAGCGCACCCCATCAAGGTTCGTGCGCAGAAGTCGTACATCAATCACAGGATTTCAGGCTACCTGTCCCGCCTTTCGTGCTGAGAGGCATTTGTTCGTAATGTAGAGACGTGTCCGTTGTTGTCGAGAATCTCAGTGTTTCCTATGGAGACCTCGTGGCTGTCGACAACGTGTCCTTCGAGGCTCCTGCAGGTGGGGTGACAGTCATCCTCGGGCCAAATGGGGCAGGTAAGACCAGCACCATTGAAGTCTGTGAGGGCTTTCGTACTGCCAAATCTGGCTCGGTGCGGGTGCTTGGGCTTAACCCTGTCTCTGACCACCAAGCGCTAACGGAACGCATGGGAGTCATGCTGCAAGGGGGCGGCGTGTACCCCAGTGCCCGTGTGCGTGATGTGGTGTCTCATTTTTGTGCGCTGCATAACAAGGGCGTGAATGCCACACATTTAGTTGAACGCGTAGGGCTTTCGAATCGCGCAACCGGCACGTGGCGCAGATTGTCAGGCGGCGAACAACAACGACTCTCTCTTGCATTGGCTTTGGCTGCAGACCCTGACGTGATTTTTCTCGATGAACCAACATCAGGCGTTGACATAGATGGCCGTGACATTATTGCCACCATCATTCGCGAATTAGCAGAACGTGGAACCACAGTCGTTCTTGCATCACATGACATGGCTGAAGCAGAAAAAGTAGCTACTCACGCTGTGTTGTTTACATCGGGCAAAGTCATCGCTAGCGGCGACATCAAATCGCTACTCACCTCTCGTAAACATTTGCGTTTTACTTCCTCAGTAGGTCTTGTACCGGCAGAACTTGCAGTGTCCATCAATAGTCCCGTTATAGCTATTGGTGATGGCGTTTACGAAGTGGCATCAGAACCGACTCCCCAACTGATGACTCGCATTTCGCAATGGCTTGCTGATAACTCTCATCCACTACTTGGTGTTGATATGGGAACTGAGACGTTAGAAGATACGTACCGTCGTTTGACTCGAGGTGCGCAATGAGACGGATTCGAATTCAGTTGCGCGCAGAACTGATGCTGCTTGCACGTAATGGTGAACAGTTGCTTCTCACACTGATTATTCCTGTATTACTACTCGGCTTCTTTGGGGCCGTTGATGTTTTGCCAAGTGCAGACATGAAACCGATTCAGTTCTTAACTCCCGGAATCCTTGCCATCGCAATCATGTCTTCATCAATGGTGAGTCTCGGCATAGCCACAGGTTTTGAACGTTCGTACTTGGTCTTAAAGCGGCTGGGTGCAACACCACTGACTCGTAATGAATTAGTCATTGCCAAAATTCTGTCTGTGTTCGTTGTTGAACTAATTCAAACGGCCATCTTGTTATCACTGGGTCTTGCACTCGGCTGGCAACCAGGTGGTTCCACATGGCCACTTGCAATTTTCGTGGTGCTCTTTGGTACTGCAGCATTTGCAGGTATTGGTCTAATACTTGCTGGTCAATTGCGCGCAGAGATCAACTTGGCTGCCCAGAACGGGCTGTACTTAGTGCTGTTATTACTGGGCGGAATGGTGATCCCCCGCGACTCTCTGCCTGGTTTTCTCAGCAATGCAGTACGAGGCTTGCCTTCTACAGCACTTGCTGACTTGCTGCGTTCAACATTGAACGGCGATCATGCTGGTCTTGTTGTGCCATGTGCAGTATTGGCGGCGTGGGGAATCCTCGCACCAGCAATAGCTGCACGCCGCTTCCGCTGGAGCTAAGCGCGATTCACCATCACGGTAATTGCATTGTGATGAATGTGAGTCTCACGCACTCGTTCCCACCCAAATGTCTCGTACCAATGAGCAACGTCTCGTGTGTACAAGTACACATCAGAATGCCCCAACTCTCTCGCCCGGCGAACTGCCTCTGTCACTAATTGTTTTCCAATTTCCATCCCGCGAAATTCTGGGTTCACAAAAACTGCCGCCACCCATGGTCCTGGTTCGCGCACGTCAGGTAACTCATCATCACGCACGACACATGCCACGCCAACTAGTTCATCGTTTCCACCAATGGCGGCGAGGCTTATCGGTAGCGATGAGGGGTCTATCGCAGATTCTGAATAGACATTGAGATACCACTGAATGTCGTCGTTCGGATCTGTCTCTTTCCAATCATCAAACGCCCACTGAGCGCCTGTATGTGCGAACTCTGAATTCGCTGGCATGTCAATAATGACAATGTCTGAGGTCATTACTCGGCCGAAGGAGATGTGTCGGCAGCATATGACTGATCGCCAAAGAAGCCCTTCATAAATCTCTTGAAGAAGATAACGATGATGATGGTCCACAAGAAGGTTGAACCGCCAAGCTTCATGATGCCACCGGCAAGTTGTTGATCACTCAAGATTGACATACCCCATACGCGAACCGGAGTGTCGTAGTGCTTGTACACAGGGCCAGTTGCAAACGTCAGCCAACCGGCTGGAATTGAAGGCACCAACGATGTGCAGAAAAGATACGTCATCATTGCGCCATAACTCATGCGCCATTCTTTTGCTGGCCCACAAATAGGCGTCCACAGCATGAGCGCACTGCTCACCAAAATAACGTGAAGTCCGTAATGCAGTGGGCCCCCAGCAGCACTTCTGTTCACCAGTGCTGGAATATGGGTGACGATTACAACCGTGTTGTAGATAACGGCGGCAATCACTGGTCGTGTCAGAAATCGAATCACACGATAGGTGCGCCCGTTGCCGACTAGAAGTCGAAACAACCACTCTGGTGTTGCAAGCAGCGCCAGTGGTGGAACTATGTAGGTCAAGATCGTGTGCTGCAACATGTGCATGGAATACAGATATTCCTCTGCAATGTCATGCAGTGGCCAGTCTGTAGAGATCCACAACAAAAAGATCATCAGCGAAAAGATGAGCACCTGTTTGCGAGAAATCACTTCTCCGCTTGGAACAACTTTCGGCCCCACAATTCGAATTGCGTAGACAAATGCTGCGATCAAGCCGACGACCAGCACCCAAATTTCTGGGTGCATTTGATACCGCCAGGCATCGATATTGAGTGTTGGTTCGATTCCTGCGATCAGCATTGCCGACCCGCCTCGCTAGTTACGCGATGAAGAACTTGAAGGTGGCGAGAGCCGTGATGTACACGAACAACGCAAGTCCAAGACCAACATAGAAAAGGAAACTAAAAATCTTGCTATCAAACTTGAGATGCATGAAGTACGAGACAACCATGACGAACTTGACCACCATCATGGTGAGCAATGCCGGCATGAACAACGGGCCGAAGTCTACGTAGTACGTAGAAACCTCTAGGGCCGTAATGGCAGCCAAGATGATTGCAATCTTTACGTAACCAGCATCGGACATTCCGTGCTCGTGTGCGTCTGCGTGTGTGTCAGTGGCGGTACTCATGATGTGCTCTCAATCAGGATGGGATTAGGTACACCAATGTGAAGATGATGATCCACACGATGTCAACGAAGTGCCAATACAAACCAATGAGCTCTACGACCTCGGCCTTATCGCCGGTGATCTTGCCCTTTTTGATGATGCCCATTAATGACAGCAACATGATGACTCCGATTGAAACGTGAACGCCATGGAAGCCAGTCAGAGCATAAAAGCTTGAACCAAAGAGACTGGTGGTGAAACCAAGTCCTTCACGATAAAACGTTGTGAACTCGTACACCTGGCCACCAATAAAGGTTGCGCCCAGCAGAGCTGTAATAACTAACCAAAGATTTGTCTTTGCATCGTCCTTGCGCTGCGCAGATGACACTGCGAGCACCATGGTGAGCGACGACATCAACAAAACGAAGCTGCTGACTGAGGTGAACGGAATGTCGTAGATCTGTGATGGGTGTGGTCCGTTTTGAACGCGACCGCGATACAGCATGTACGTAGAGATAAGACCACCAAAGAGCAAGCACTCTGAACCAAGGAACAACCACATTGCCAACTTGTTGTTAGACAAGCCGGTTGATGAATGATGCCCGTGATCAGTTGCGTGATCGGTGTCGTGAGTTGCGATATCAGCCAAGGGAAGCTATCTCCTTCGTGTGACCGTCATGTGACGGTGAATCAAAATCGATTGGTTCGGGTACTGAGGGTTCGAGAACCCATCCGAATGACGAGAAGAGAACAACCAGTGCGCCCACAACCATGATTGGGGTTCCGTAAATGATTCCCATGCCAAGTACTGCAACACCAATGGAAAGCAGCAGCGGCCAATACGAAGCTCCGGGCATGTGAATGTCAGCATCTGCGGCCGCTTCTTCTGCGCGGACAAGATCTTCGCCCTTTGCAACTTGGGTCATCACATGAGTGGTTTCGTCTTCAACATACTTACGGTGGAAGAACTCATCGAGGTGATGCACCACAGGTATGCGATCAAAGTTGTGCACTTTAGGAGGGCTCGTTGTGAGCCATTCAAGTGTGCGCGCATCCCACGGGTCAAGCGGTGCGCGCTCTTTGTTGCGAGTGGTCTTGATGACGTTGATAATGAAGAACAGCACGCCGACGGCCAAAATGAATGAGCCAATCGATGACACCATGTTCCAGAAACCAAGGTTAAAGAATCCTTCACCGGCACGAGCTTCAGTCCACACGTACATACGGCGAGGCTGACCTTGAAGACCAAGAATATGCATTGGGCCGAACGTGAGGTTCATGCCAATGACCATGAACCAGAAGTTCCATGTACCTAATTTTTCATTGAGCATCTTGCCGAATACTTTTGGCCACCAGTAATAGAAGCCGGAGAACAATCCGAACACCATTCCACCGAACAACACGTAATGGAAGTGAGCAACGATGTAATACGTATCGGTTTGTTGAGTGTCAGAAGGAGCAACTGCGTGAGTAACGCCTGACAAACCACCGATAGTGAAAAGAACTACAAGTCCGATAGCAAACTTCATTGCTGCTGAGTACCAAATCTTGCCGCCCCACATAGTGAGCAGCCAGTTGAAGATTTTTACTCCGGTGGGAATAGCGATTGCCATCGTTGCCATTGAGAACACAGCTACAGATACAGGTCCAAGACCAGACGCGAACATATGGTGAGCCCATACACCGAAACCGACAAGTCCGATGGAAGCTCCGGAGAACACAACGAATGGATAACCGAAGAGCGGTTTACGCGAGAAAGTAGGAAGCACTTCAGAGATAATGCCGAACGCCGGCAAAATTAAGACGTACACCTCCGGATGGCCGAAGATCCAGAATAAGTGTTGCCACAGCAGTGGGTCGGCACCTTGAGACACATCAAAGAAGGTGGCTCCATACGAACGCTGGAACATCAACAATACGAGAGCCACGGTGATCACGGGAAGTGAGAACACCAAGAGGAACTGCACAACCAAGATCATCCATGTGAACACAGGCATCTTCATAAGGGTCATGCCGGGTGCGCGCATATTCAGCACGGTGACAATGAGGTTGATAGAACCAATCAGTGAAGCGATACCTGCAATTTGCAAACCAAGAACCCAGAAGTCAACACCATTACTTGGTGAGAACACAGGACCAGAGTTTGGCGCATACATGAACCAACCACCATCAGCTGCTCCGCCGAGGAACCATGACGCATTCAAAATGAGGCCACCGCTCAGGAACAGCCAGAAAGACAATGCGTTGAGACGAGGGAACGCAACGTCTCGAGCACCAATTTGAAGTGGCAAGAAATAGTTTGCGAATGCTGCAGCCATAGGCATAGCGAAGAGGAAAATCATCGTGGTCGCATGCATGGTGAACATTTGGTTGTACTTGTCAGCGCTAAGAATGCGACCGTCTGGAAGTGCTAACTGCAAACGAATAAACAGAGCCTCGATACCACCGACGATGAAGAACGTAAAGGCAACACAGCCATACATAATTCCGAGTTTCTTGTGGTCAACAGTAAAGAGCCATTCACGCCAGCCTTTTGTATTGACCGGACGGCGTACTGCACCGAGTGACTGAGATGATGAAATTGGTAGTTCGTTGGTCGCCATGGGGTTCTCCGATTACTTCAGTGTCAGTAGGTAAGCGACGAGTTTGTCGATGTCTGTTTCAGTAAGACCAAGATTCGGCATACCACGATATTTTCCACCCGATGGTCCCAACTTTGTTGGGTCAGAATACATTGGCTTCATTGCTGGTGCATTGCGCAACCACGCACGAAGATCAGTTGCGTTCAAGCAAGACTCTGATACACCAGCAAGATATTTCGCACCGATGGCCTCGGGGCTTGCATCCCACACATCACTGCGACAGGTCTTGTTCAACAAGTCAAATTTTGCACCAGCAAAAGTGTTGCGTGTCATGAGATGTGAAAGGTTCGGAGCTGCACCGGAATAAACGTTCTCGTCTGGTGCCGCAAGGGCAGGCGTACCATCAGCCTTCTTCAAGCCGTTGACTTGATGGCAACGAATGCACTGATTCAAGAAAACGCCTTCGCCCTCTTTCGCAAGTGTTCCATCTGCAGGAGACGTATACGCCTTCTGTTGATTAGCGGCCCACTTGGCAAAATCTTCTTTTGAAAGCGCAATGGCTTCCATGCGCATGTTGGCGTGAGAGAGTCCGCAGAATTCAGTGCACTGACCAGCAAAAAGACCCGGCTTGTCAGCCTGGAGGCGCAACAAGTTGATGCGGCCTGGAACAGCATCTTTCTTACCATTCAACGCCGGGATCCAGTACGAGTGAATAACGTCGCGACTTGTCTCGCGCAACAACACTTTGGTTCCTACAGGAATAACTAGTTGACCCGACGTAATGATCGGTTGAGTGATGCCTTGTTCTGCCTGTGCTGGATAGTCATATTCCCACCACCACTGCTGACCAGTGACGTTGATAACCATTTGAGTGTCTTCAGTATTCGAAAGTTCAAAGATTCCGCGGAATGTGAAGACACCGACGACTGTGAGAATGAGTGCAGGAATAATCGTGAGAATGATTTCAACGATTGGCTTTCCGTGGCTTTGGGACGGAATTGGCTGACCACGGTCTTTGAACTTCCAGAAGGTGTACGCAGCAAACGCGAAAACTAGAACGCCTACAACACCTGCCATGGGGAAAATAATCCACTGCAAATTGTTAATGACTTGAGCATTATCGCCTCGTGGCTGCCAAGTATCTTGCGGTGCGTTTGTAGCGCAACCAGCAAGGAAGACGAGACCAACCAAGGTCGCGATCGAGTTGCGAATGCGATGACTTGATGACTTCACGTTGTTCACGATATCCATAGCCTTTTCTGAAGAGTGAGGAGAACTTGAGTGACTCACGGCACGACCAACTTGATTTCGCCAGTTGCACCAGGAACTGTGAATGAGTACGGCTCAGCTTCAGTAGCTGGCTTTGGAATCGTAAGCGTCATCACTTGCTCTTGATTTTCACCGGTCAGCTGTGTGCATGTTCCGACCTTTTCCACCACGCCGGTTGCGGCAACTTTGGCTGAACCCAAGTTGACAACAAGACGATGCTGCTCAG
This sequence comes from Actinomycetota bacterium, assembly GCA_009705865.1. Classification (GTDB taxonomy): domain Bacteria; phylum Actinomycetota; class Acidimicrobiia; order Acidimicrobiales; family Ilumatobacteraceae; genus UBA2093. The sequence continues at coordinate 11,249 of WLSJ01000023.1, forward strand.
CATCAAGGTTGCGGAACATGACTGATGTTGCATTAGACCTAGGAATAGTGATGGTGTCGACTTTGGTCTTCATACCAATTGCTTCTGCATACACCTTTCCATCTTTAACAAAGATGGTGGCGGTCACTGCAGACCTCAGCGACACTGTGTTGTTTGCAAGATGGTCGTAGTGATCAGATGCTTCTTCTCCACATTCACGATGTGAAGCGTCGTAATGATCTTCAGCAGATGCAACTGCAAGTTCATGGCGTTCACCAGAAAGGGCGGCAAAGGTTCCTGCGCCAGCAAGTGCCAGAACTGCGAGAACCGACACAACAACTGTAAGAGTGCCCTTCATGGACGGCTTAGTTGCAATGAGCACACCAACTACAAGAATTGCGGTGGCAACCACGATGAAAATGATGGGGCCAGATTCTTTGGACACAGCGAGTACCACGCGAGAAAAGAAGAACGCAATAACACCAAGACCAACAGCTGCAAGTCCGGGGTACTCAATTGCGCTGATTGCACGAGCACGTGCGAACTGATTGAATTTCTGATCAGCTGAGGCACCATCGGCCCAGTTCTGAATAGACCATTCAACGCCGCCACCAATAAGAACAGCAATACCGAGAATAAACACTGCAGAGACTGTTGCTAAACCTGTGAGTACAAGTGCTGCGCCGAAGGCGAACACAATTGGCCAGAACGAAGGTGAGCCACCGGTTGATGATGCGCCTACAGCTTCTTCGCCTTCGTAAACATCGCCGTCACGAGTAAACAATGCCATTGCACCAATCAGGGCGCCAGAACCTGCAAGGCCAAAGAGTGCAATTGCACCGAGGTCTGAAGGGTTCACAAGAACCATGTACAAAATTGCAGAAATTAATGAAAGGCCAGTGAGGCCGAAGAAATATTTTGAACCGGGGGTAATCATCTGGACCTACTTCTGTACGTACACCACGAACCACACCACAGCAAACGCCGCAGTGAGGAAGTACCAATAGAACGCGTGGGCGTTAACCACATCTTGGTCATTGTCACGACCGCCAACAGAACGAAAGAAAGCAACAAGACTAAAAGCCATTGCACCAACTACCAGCAGCAACATCGTGCCGGTGATGGAATAGAACATTGTCTGAAATTTGCCATCGGCCAAGCCGATATTCATTTGGCTATAGACCGCAATTTGTGCATTGACAATTGCAAGACCTATAACAAAAGAAATTGCTAATGCAAGCGAACGGTGCGGTGCATCATCACGCTTTGCCGAGTACACAGCCCACTGTGCCATCAAAGCGCCCACAGGAAAAGTAATCAACATGACGTTGGCAGCAACTTCAGGAATTGTGATTCCGGCTGGCATCCAGTCTTTGATGACTTTAAGGCCGTCAGAAGAACTACGAGTTGGAGCACCGGCGCGAAACTTCAACCACATCGCGACCATTCCCATGATGATCATGAATGCAGACGCCGAAGCCAACGCTGTAGCCACGACTATTTGTCGACGTGGTGCAGGTGCAGGAGCTGCTGGTAATGCAATTGTCATGCTGGTACCTCTTGTGAAACTGGTGTTCCTTGGCGAATTGCATCAACAAGCAATGCAACAAAACCAATCACAGTGATAATGAATAAACCATGCCCGAGCGTGGAGAGAATGTTCCACAATGCCATTGGGCCTTTGTAGTCAAAACCGACAACTGTGTCTGCAGGTTGTTTTGAAAAGCCTGCGATGTACAACGGGAATGCTGCCAACACGGTGCCAAGTAATCCGATTAGTGCAAGCCCGATCACTTTTGTGTCGTTGATGACGCGGCCCCACAAGGCAGGTGCCCAATGAGTAAGTGCTGCAAGCGCGCTTAACAAACCGCCGTACACCAAGTACAGAACGATTCCTTCAGAAAACACTGTGCCTTCAAGTGACGTTGCTTTCACGGTGTAGATCATGTTGCCAGCAACACCGACAAGGATCATGATTGCGCCAAGAAATGCCAACACAAATGCGCCCGTTACTCGTGGTGTACCCATTTTCAAACAAAGCAACGATGTAAGAACAACAATAAGAACACCAAGTAGTGGAACACCATTAAAAATGGAATGCAACAAGATGCTCTTTACTTTGTCGCCGTTAGTGCCGGCCCAATCAATGAGGTGTGCAGATTGTGTTGCAGCACCAAGAACAGCCGTAGAAATAAGCGCAATGCCCGTGAGCACTACTGGGCGCATTGGCTGTTTAATCTTTGCGGTCACTGGTGCAACTTCTGCAAGAACACCAAGCGCCATAACAACGAACACAAAAGTCATCGGTTGCGATAACGACCAACCGAGATAAGTACTGATTCCTTTATTGCCACCAAACAACAATTTGGCGTTGGTGTGATCGACGTACACATAAACAATGGTGCCGATCATGACGGGCAAGCTCAGCAATGTTGCAATAGAGCCAGTCAAAGCTGACCACGAAAAAGCAGACAGTTGATCAAGGGTCAAACCGGAACTACGAGAGGTAAGAATCGAAGTCGCTATGGACAGGCTTGCCGCAAGAATTCCGACAGCTGCAAGCGCAACACCAAGTAGGTACAAGTCAACTAAATCTGTTGCTCCGCCACCTGGGCCGCCGTTTCCGATGAGCGAGATATCAACCATGAGCGAGCCAAAGAGCCAGGCCCAAAAACCAAATTGGGCAACGCGCGGGAACGCAATTGTTCGAGATCCGATTTGCAGTGGAACTACTGCAATTGCAATGCCGACAAAGAGTGGCGCGAGAACTGCAAAGACAAGTCCGAATTGGTACAACGAAAACAATTGAGGAGTTGCATCACCATGGAAGATCTGCATATGAGCAGGGCTCACACGTTCAAGACCGAACAGAACCCCAAGTACGGCCACTAGAACAGCACTCAATAGCGATGCCCCAATAAACAGACGACCAATTTTCTTATGATCAGTGCTTGTAATCCATTGGCCGACAGATACAACAAATGCAGAGCCATTGCCCTGTGCGTGAGATGCTGCGCCGACGTGGTTGTCGATGATGGTCATTTTCGGATGGTCTCCCAGCTACACACCTTCAGTTCGTGAGAACTGTCGGAGCGAGTGCGCCTAGATGTAACGAAACAACACTACCCACCGCCCTGCCACAGAAGGTAAATCCCCCGATGGTCTGCACTTCGTGCAATTGCGCTTTTTAGCGGACGAAGACGTCGACCGTCAGGGCGATGAAGAGCAGTGAGATATACGAGATGGAAAAGGAAAAAAGCCGCATCGAGGCACTAGGACTATCCGATTTTCCAAGTGCAATTGTGCCCCATAAGAAAGCCACACCTAACACCAGTGCCGAAATCCCGTACACCCACCCCATATTGGAAACGGGAACGAGGATGAGAGAGCTGATCAAGAGGGCGATGGTGTACCGAATCATCGCGGAGATGACCTTTTCGTGGGACACCACGGACGGCAACATGGGCACGCCGGCCGCTGTGTAATCGTCGTTGTGCTTGATTGCAAGTGCCCAAAAATGGGGTGGGGTCCATAAGAAAATGACGAGAAACAGCAGCCATGGGGTCCAGCTGAGGGAGTTGGTGACCGCGGCCCACCCCACAAGGACTGGTACGGCCCCTGCAGCTCCGCCAATCACGATGTTTTGCTTGCTGGTGCGCTTCAGCCACAAGGAATAGATAAAGACGTAGAAAAGGGTGGCAGACAGGGCCAAAATGCCTGAAAGCAGGTTTGTTCCGGCCCATAACACCAAAAAAGCCACGATTTCTAACGAAATGGCGAAAATAAGCCCGTTTCGTGGAGAAATGAGCCCGGTGACTAAAGGACGATTCTTGGTGCGTTCCATCAGGGCATCAATATCGCGGTCGATGTACATATTGATGGCGTTAGCTCCACCAGCAGCCAGCGTGCCGCCCACCATCGTGACCACCATGAGCCACAGGCTTGGCCAGCCATCATTGGCAACAACCATGGTGGGAATAGTGGTGATGAGAAGCAATTCAATGATGCGGGGCTTCGTGAGAGCGATGTACCCGGCCACGACAGTGGTGGGAATACGACCAGATTCATGACCTCTACGGCGCGTCAAGCGAGACGGGACAAATGGGCGGACATTGATCGGCACGGTCACCCATCGTATTGGTGGGTAGGCAACAACGCCTATTCACCAGCAGAATGAATCTGTGATTTTCATCGCCCCATCTGGGAGCCAACAAACCGAAGTGGCAGAGCCATCTGTTGATATCGCCACAGATGAGGTAGTTGACCTCCAAGTGCCCTGGGTCGTCATTGTTTGGAATGACCCCATCAATCTCATGTCGTATGTGTCGTTCGTGCTGCAAAAACTTTTCGGATACCCCAAAGAAAAAGCTGATGTTCTCATGATGGACGTACATGAAAAGGGACGAGCTGTTGTATCGAATGGCCCACGAGAAAAGGCAGAGATTGATGTTTTCCGACTTCATGAACATGGTTTGTGGGCAACCATGCAGCAAGACACATGAGGCGTCGTAAACGCGAAGGTCCGGTCGTTGCTCGCGGGAATGACACATTCGAGATCACATTGTCAGCTGAAGAACAAACCACTTTGCTTGGCTTTGTTGACCAATTAGAAACAATTCTGGAGATGGGGCCAGATGATGCACGGTTGCGTCGACTCTTTCCCACCGCATATCACGACAACCCTGAACACGACGCTGAGTATCAGGGCTACATGCGAGACGAACTCACTCAGTCACGCAGTGCCTCCATTGCAGTTGTGAAAGAAGTACTCACTTCACACGAACTGATGACGTCTGCTCAATTGCATGCGTTCATGACAGTGCTCAATAATCTGCGTCTTGTCCTTGGCACCCTGCTTGATGTGGGTGAAGACGATTTCGAGGACGACATCGACGAAAATGACCCGGCTTTTGGCCAGTGGCAGCTCTATGGATACTTGGGCTGGCTCCTTGAATGGACAATCTCTGCCTCTTCAGGTGAGGACAATTGATATCCGGGGCGTATTGTTGACTGGCTCCTGATAGCGTCACATTGCTCTCAACCGGAGTCGTCCAAGCCCCCATCGTCTAGCGGCCTAGGACACCACCCTTTCAAGGTGGCGGCACGGGTTCGAATCCCGTTGGGGGTGCAATATAGACCTGTGGTTTCCACAAGGTCCCGTGGTGAA
>WLSJ01000024.1 GCA_009705865.1 Actinomycetota bacterium
CGTGGCAAAAAACCGACGGTCGTCACGTGACTGAAGCTGCCATTCGGCTGGACATGGTCAAGGCGCTCGTCGAGGGATGCACAGGAATTTCGGCCGACGACAGAGAAATTCGCCGTGGTGGACCTACATACACGGTCGACACGTTGGAAGAAATCCATGCTGAAAGCCCTGGCGCAGAGATTTTTCTCATCATGGGGGCCGATACGGCAGAACGCATCCATTCGTGGCATCGTGCTCCTGATGTGGTCAGGCTCTCTACGATCGTCATAGTGAATCGTGACAACTCTTCGACAAACAATCCTGAGTTTCTCAGGGATGCACAAGTAGTGCACGTGTCGATGGAATCAATAGCTGTATCTAGCAGTGGTATTCGCGACGTTGTCGCAAAGGGTGGTTCGATCACGAACGAGACTTCGAACAATGTGGCAGCCATTGTTCGTGACAATGGTTTGTACGCAGGTCAACGATGACTGCTATTCCTGCACGTCGGCGCAGACGAATGATCGCAGCCGTCGTTACGACAAGTTTGTCTGTAGTTGCCTTGCCAAGTGGTTTGTTCATCGGAACCAATTCGTTATTGCACGCGTCGGGTGGAAACAGTGTTGACAGTGTTGCGACATTAGATATCCCTGCTACCGCAGTAGAGATGTTGGCTGTTCTTAACTCTCGCAATGAAGTAGCAACTATTGCGCTTCTTGCTATTGCACCAGAAGGGAAAGGCGGCACCATTGTGTCAGTTCCCGTTGGTGCCTCAGCAGACGTGGCAAAGACTGAACCGCCGCATCGGCTTGCTGACTCATTCGCCACCGGTGGTCTTGCTGCATTAAAGACTGATGTGGAGAATTTGCTTAATATCACTGTTGATTTCGCAGATGATGTGACTGCGCCAGAACTTGCTACAGCAGTCTCGGCAATGGGAGCACAATCCATTGTGTTGTCACAACCTGTTGTTGATGTATCGATAGACGGAACATCAACAGTTGTCGTGCAGGCAGGTTCCACCACCACAACTCCTGAACTGATAGCAGCAGCGCTTGCATCATCAGAGCCCGGAATTCCTGAGGCGAAGCGGTTGCCGCAAGTAAAGCAATTATGGAGCGCAATCGCCGATGGTGGATTTCTTCAGCCAGCCGCTACTTCTGCAAGTTCGGAAACATCGCTAAGCCCCCTTGGTTTTTCATCGTTGACGACTACTTCTTCGTATTTTGCAGCATTGTTTGCAGGAGAAATTGACACCTGGCAATTTTCAGCGTCGTTATTTACTGACGCGCAACGAAATCCGAACAATGCAGATCTGTATGGCCTGAACAATGCCGAAGTTTTGATGGTGATGGCAAGCGTCGTTCCAAGTGCGCTCACTATCACCTCTAATAACATTGCAGTAATGGTGGATGTGCCATTTGCAAATAGCGATACCGCACTGGAAGCCGTCACTCGGTTGGCGTTCTTGGGGGCAAACGTGGTTCTTGTTCGGCAACCAACCGAACCGCCAGTTGAGCGAACAATTGCCTATTACAACGACTCCATAGCTCGCACTGAGGCTGAGGGTTATATGTCCCTTCTGGGTCCATTGGAATTCGTTGAGAGCACAGATGTCATCTCTGGGGTAAACCTCCGTATCGTCTTGGGTAACGATTTTGTTGCGTTCCTTGGCCAAGGGTCATCAATCAACACATCAACCTCAAGTACTACGGAGCCCAAGTGACCGACGCAATCAATACAGACGCTGCAGCTGCAGACCTCAACTCGCTGGAATTAGCAGTCTTTATCGCCAGGGTGATCGACGAGAAGCAGGGTGAAAACACCATCGTTCTTCCTGTCGGTCCCGTCGTGGGCATTACGGAATACTTCATTGTGACAAGCGCGTCGAACGGCCGACTTGTTCGGGCCATCACGGACGCCGTACTTGGCAACGTGCGTGACGCAGTGGGCAAGGGGCCGCTACGGTCCGAAGGAACACGCGAGCAGCAGTGGGTCCTCATTGACTATGGCGACGTCGTGGTGCATATTTTTGTCGATGAAATGCGCCGGTTCTACGAAATTGAACGCCTCTATAAGGACATTGTCCCAACGGCTTGGGCCTAACACTGTGTAGAGTTACATCTCCGAATAGGGGCTGTAGCTCAGTTGGCAGAGCGCTTGCATGGCATGCAAGAGGTCAGGGGTTCAATTCCCCTCAGCTCCACTATTTGCATCGTTTGAAATTTTCATTCTCAATGCTTAACCATGCGGGTACTTTGATTATTCGTCTGTAAGAGGCAATTGTGTTGCGCTCATCAGAATTTGACCATTTTGCTAGTGTCGGGTCAATGGTTGCTGTTGTCATGAGGACGTATGAGCGGCCAATCATGCTGGCTCGAGCCATAGCAAGCGTTCAGAATCAGACGTTTCGAGATTGGACCTTAATCATTGTCAATAACGGTGGTAATCCTGGGCCTGTTGAAGACGTCGTGAGAGTGGCAAAGTCCGCTACGCCGTGTGGTGATATTCAAGTGCTGCACCTGTCTGAGCGTGTCGGGATGGAAGAAGCCTCAAACAGAGGCCTCGCCGCAACGGAGTCAGACTTCTTTGCTATTCACGACGATGATGATTCGTGGAATGCACGGTTTTTAGAAGTGGCGGTGGACGGAATGCGCGCGCATCCTTCAGCAGCTGCCGTTGTGACTGGTATTTATCGCATCCATGAGCTGTATCGCGATGGGAAGATCAGGCCTGTTCATTCTGAGAAGTTTTACTTGAGCGAAGAACGACTGACATTTAGGGGAATGATCGGCAACAATACGTTTCCCCCGATTGCGGCGCTTTTTCAACGCCGACTATTGAGTGAAATAGGTGAATTTGATAGTTCTCTGCCGGTATTGGGGGATTGGGAATTCAATTTACGCGCGGTTCTCGCAGGTGGATTTGTATATATCCCAGAACGACTGGCCAACTATCACACGCGTACTCCTGATAGTGAAACTGCATCAGGTAATTCAATTACCGTCGGAATTGATCTTCATCATCAAATACGGGGTCAGCTTCAAAAGCGATGGCTCGAAGAGCCGAACATTGATGGAGTCAATAAAGGTGCGCTGTCGATAGCCACCTTTGCGGCTGATAATCCAAACACTGTGCGTCGAGTGTGGCGCAAGATTCTTGCTGGGGTTAAAAACCCTCTACGTGGCGCTCGTGCTGTGTGGCGAATTATCAGACATATTGTGAGTCGTCTCAGATGAGTCGTTCAGCTCCACAAGTATTAGAAATGCACAGCTCAGCCACAGTGCTGACTATTGACTTTTTCGACACGCTTGTGAGTCGATCAGTAGCTCAGCCGACTCATGTATTCGCGGTAATGGAGGAAGAACTATGCCGACGTTTTGGACATCGTTGGACAGGATTTGCATTACAGCGAGTTGTAGCGGAGCAAATCGCTAGAAGAAAAGCAGCGATTACCGACACAAATCGCGACGTTACTTTTGATGAAATCTGTAGTGAATTATGCGAACTGATGGATTTAAGTAGAGATGATCACCACTTGATTGCAGATCTTGAGAAAAAAACCGAAGTGTCGCTTGCTGTTGCGGTGAAGTTTGGCTGTGACATTGTCTCGTTGGCTCGCGAGAAGTCAATGCCGGTGTTAATTGTCAGTGATAACTACATGTCCGCACAGCACATTGTCAATATGGCGCACGCTGTGGGGTTGTCGTGGGTGACTGCATCAGATGTCATTGTTAGTTCTGAACACGGAGCAATGAAACACAATGGAACATTGTGGGATGTGGTGCTGCGACATCTTGATGTATCCCCATCTTTGATCTTGCATGTTGGTGATGATGCAAAAGCCGACGGTGACGTACCGGCTTCACGAGGAATTGCAACACATGTCAATGATCGCATGAGGCGGTCACATCGTCACATGATGAACACAACACCCGCAGTGTTGCCTTTTTCACGTCTAGAAGCTGAGTACAGAGACTCAGTGTCCTCAGGCGAATGGGATGCCGCTGAAATGTTCGGAGCATTGGTGGGGATGATTGTTGCTGGACAAATCGTTGATGTTCGCAACGTATTAGCCCAGCGCGAAATAGCGGGTATTCATTTCGTTGCGCGTGACGGATTTCTTGCTCATTCAGTGTGGAGCAATTTGCGAGCATCTGGAGTGCAACTTCCCGAGGCTTCGTATTTCTCATTTTCTCGGTCGGTCGTGTGGCGAGCCGGAATACACGTTGTTGATGAATTGACGATGGCGCGGTTTATCGGAGACGATGAAGAGATGACGGTGCCACGACTCGAACGGCGACTCGGTTGCTCTCTGGATTCCACAATCGATCGGACCGTCACGATTTCAGCTGTTACTGCTCGTCAAATATTGGTAGCTAATTCGAAAAACATCCTGGTCGCTTCTGCGACGTTACGTGAACGAATGTTGAGTTACCTTCAGGCGCAAGGTCTTCTAGAGCCCGGACATCATGTGGTCGTTGATCTCGGTTGGACTGGATCATCGATTGCTGATTTGGCGCACATAGTTTCTGAAGCAACAAATGGTCAATCGGTAATCGAAGGACGCTTGACTGGTCTGTATTGGGATGCCTGGTCGCAACGTGCGCGGGTATCGCTGCATGGGTTCGCCATGGATGATTTTCATACCATCGATGACAATCGGCGTCTCTTAGGAATTTTGAATTTGCTGGAAGTGATGGTGACGGCACCACACGGATCAGTAGTTGGTTATAGCGATTCAGAAAATGGAGTCGCGCCGATCTACGTAGATACTCAAGTGGAAAAGGAAGCCTTTGAGCAATTGGTTGCCAGGGTGTCAGCCATTGGGGCCAGGGTTGCGACAGCCATCGTGACAGATAGCCCAGACTCGCCAGTGAAATCATCTGACATCACTGGTGAAACAGTATGGGCCGCAATGATGCAAGTAGGCCACACGCCTCGACCAGAAGAAATTGCTGTGTCTGGGTTGCTGCGACATATTTCCGCAATTGACCATGAAGGTGCTGGAACGGCATTGCTAGGCGACGCACCAACTCGGCCCAAAAAAGTTAACGACACATTTGTGCATGACGTGTTTAACACGTTGATGCATGGGCATTGGTTGCAAGGCACATTGCGACACTGGAATCAGAAACCTGAGTCAGCAGAAGTAGTGAGCGATATAGAAAAACGCTTTCCCTTTACGCAGCCACAGTGGGTGGGCCAATGAGCACATTGAAGATTGACCTGCAATTAAATCAAGGTTCTGCGCCGTGGTCGCAACTACGCGATGCCGGTATCGCAGCAGAGCAGGCCGGCTTCGGAGCTTTGTGGAATCTTGATCATCTTTCAGGATCTGCGTTTGGGTCTGATTCCATGATGGAGTGCTTTACAAGTCTTGCGGCGTGGGCGAGCGTCACCACCACAATTGGTCTTGGAACTTTGGTGACAAATGTGATGAATCGTGAGCCAGGGTTGTTAGCAAACATCGTGTCTTCTATTCAACAAATTTCTGGTGATCGATTGACGTTGGGTATTGGTGCTGGCGCTGCACCAAACACCTCGTTTAGTGCCGAACAAGACGCCTTGGGAATCTCGTTGTTACCAAAGATGGCAGATCGCCATAACCGCCTCGCAGAAGTGGTGGACATCATGCGCTCAATATGGGCCGAGAATCGCGATGAACGATTTGCCGGGTTTCCGCGTCCCGCACAAGAACCGCCAATTATTGTGGGCGTCAACAGCATGGCGTTGGCTATTCGTGCTGGCCAGATAACCGACGGAGTGAATACTCGTTTCAATCATCCAGATCGTGGTGTATTACTTGCTGCTGCACGAGATGCAAGTGGGGATAGACCTGGTTTTGATACATCGGTGTGGTCATGGTTTGAGCCAGAGTACGCAGATGCCGACCATTCATTCCATAAGGAATTATTGGCAGAAGGTGTCACGCGACTCATTATGTTTGAACGTGGCGCCCCGGATGTTGCCGCAATTGCGTCAACATCGAAATACTTGCGTTAAGCCGCAGTAGCCACGTAATCGGGGTTTGCAGCACGCCATTGATACGCCTTCATGGTGATGTACACAATGATGGGTATGGCAAAAAAGTTCTGAGCAGACACCATGGGGTCATTGATAATAAAGCCGTAGATAAGCCAGGACGAGCAGTTAACAATTGTGATGAGGTAACTAGAAATCGAGATGCCGTGGAGGTTCTCTGTTCGAATGACGTGTAGCAATTGCGGAACTATGGAACTTCCGCTCACAGCAATTGCAACGAATCCAACGGGAGTTGCTGAAACCTGGGTGAGCACAAGGGCTAGGGCAACGAGTGCTAGGGCAACTCGGAGTAGTACAACGCGCGGAATCTTTCCATGCCGATACACCACGGAAATAATGATGGACTGGGCGATGAGAAATGAAATATTTGAAAACCAAATCGCGATGTCTCCCTCTAAGAGACCGTATGTGAACCAGAGGCTCGAGCCAACGAGTCCGTGCATCAGGCCAAAAGGGGAGATGCCGTGGGAAGTGTCGTGACGGACCGCACGCCACACTTGAGGCCAAATAAAGCCAAGGCCCAACGCGATGCACCACACTTGAAAAAATGTCTTCATTGTTTATCGATCGTGTGACGGCACGCGACGAACATATGCAATGTCCATATGCGGTGACGACATGATGAAATCTGCCGAGGCACGGTTACATGCAACGGGGATATTCCAGACGACTGCGATACGCAAGAGAGCTTTGATATCGGGGTCATGAGGCTGGGGCTCAAGTGGGTCCCAGAAGAACAACAGAACATCCACTTCGCCTTCAGAAATGCGAGCACCGATTTGTTGGTCGCCGCCAAGTGGCCCACTGCGAAGTCGTTCGACTTCAAGACCAGTTTGTTCGTTCACTAGGCGACCAGTTGTGCCTGTTCCGACAAGTGTGTGATGGGCGAGTTCTGACTTATGGGCGGATACCCATTCGAGAAGTTCGTCTTTCATGTTGTCGTGTGCCACCAACGCAATGGTTTTCTTGGCAGGCACGGCCATCTCTACTTTGCTAACAGCCATGTCTTTAGTCTTGCCGATTACTTGACAACAATGTTGACAGTTCGACCCGGAACCACAATTGTTTTGAGCGGGGTCCGGCCATCAAGGGCAGAAATGATTGCGTCAAGTGACATTGCGGCGGCCAAATGTTCATCTTCTGTTGCGGTAGGTGACATCTGAATGCGAGCGCGCACTTTTCCGTTTACTTGTACAGGCACTTCAATGCTGTCTTCCACGAGAAGCGCAGGGTCTGCAATGGGGAAAGGAACATAGGTAACGGTGGTGTCGTGCCCGAGGCGGAACCACAGCTCATCTGCAATGTGAGGGCACAGGGGAGACAACATTTGTACCAACGGCTCGACCAATTCACGAGGAGCTATCTGGGTGGTGTTGACAAGACCCGTTAATGCGTTGTTGAACTCGATGAGTTTGGCAATTGCAGTATTGAATCGAAGATGTTGTAGGTCTGCATCAACACCGACAATGGTGCGGTGCAAGTGGCGCATCAGTTCTTCTGGTGCTTCGTCTTCGGTAACAACGGTGTCTCCGGTGTCTTCATTGATGACATTGCGCCACAGGCGTTGAAGGAATCGCTGCATGCCGACAACATCGCGCGTATTCCATGGACGGCTTGCATCGAGAGGCCCCATGGCCATTTCGTACAAGCGGAAGGTGTCCGCGCCGAATTCTTCATACATCTCGTCTGGAGTAACGATGTTCTTCAAGCTTTTTCCCATTTTGCCGTATTCACGAGCGACTGTTTCGCCTTCCCACGAATACACACCGTCAGTTTCGATGACTTCTGCCGCCGGAACTGTTTGTCCACGGTCGTCGCGGTAGGCATATGCCTGGATATAGCCCTGGTTAAACAAACGATGGAATGGTTCTTCGCTTGATACATGACCAAGATCGTGCAGCACCTTGTGCCAGAAACGTGCGTACAACAAATGCAGAACGGCATGTTCGACACCACCGACATATAGGTCTGCGCCACCTGTGTGTCCGTCACCCTGAGGCCCCATCCAGTAGCGCTCAACTTCATGGTTGATGAATGCATCAGTGTTAGTGGGGTCGAGGTAACGCATTTCGTACCAGCACGAACCTGCCCATTGCGGCATCACGTTGACTTCACGACGGTATTCACGCATGCCATCACCAAGGTCAAGTGAGACCATGGTCCAATCTTTTACACGAGCAAGTGGTGGAATTGGGTCACTGTTTGCATCGTTCGGATCAAGAGTCGTTGGTTTGAAATCTGCGAGCTCTGGCAACAAGACCGGCAATGCCGAAGTAGGCACAGCATGAGCGCGGCCGTCTTCGTCATACACAATGGGAAATGGCTCACCCCAATATCGCTGACGAGAGAACAGCCAGTCACGCAAGCGATACGTAACGGTGGGCTCTCCACAGTTATTTTCGGCAAGCCAAGCGTTGATTACTTTTGTAGCTTCACTAATAGATGCCAAGCCGTTGAGGCTGAGCGAACCATTTTCAGAGTTGATGTAGACGCCGTCACCAACAAAGGCGTTCGGCCATGTTGAGCAATCAGCAGACGATGCAATTGCGTGTTGATCAAACCACGCCACAGACGGCATCTGAATAGCAGTGATGGGCAAGTTGTATGTGCGTGCGAAATCAAAGTCGCGTTGGTCTCCGGCAGGAACCGCCATGATGGCACCAGTTCCGTAACCCATCAGTACGTAATCGGCAATATAGATAGGGATGTCGTTGCCCGAGACAGGGTTGGTAGCAGTTGCGCCTGTGAAAACGCCAGTCTTTTGTTTCGAATCATCTTGACGTTCGTTGTCTTGCTTTGCTGCTGCCTCTGCTTTGTACGCAGCAACAGCAGATTTTTGAGATGCGGTTGTCAATTCGTCAACGAGTGGATGTTCAGGGGACAACACCAAAAATGTTGCGCCAAACAATGTGTCTGGCCGAGTGGTGAAGACTTCGATAGAGCCGCCGGATGTTGTGAAGGTGACACGAGCCCCTTCGCTGCGACCAATCCAGTTGCGTTGCATCAACTTGATTGGCTCTGGCCAGTCAAGACGGTCAAGATCAGAGATCAATCGATCTGCATATGCCGTGATACGCATCACCCATTGACGCATGTTGCGTTTGAAGACGGGGTAGTTGCCGATGTCGCTACGACCTTCGGCCGTGACTTCTTCGTTGGCCAAGATGGTTCCGAGGCCTGGGCACCAATTCACAGGTGCATCAGACAAGTACGCAAGACGATATGAATCGATGATGTCGTGCTTTTCTCCAGAGGACAATGATGACCATGGTGCACCGTTAGGGGTAGCGCGAACGCCAGTCTCGAATTCGTCTACAAGTTCTTCAATACGACGAGCGCGACCAGTTGTCGGGTCACACCACGCACCATGAATTTGCAAGAAGATCCATTGTGTCCATTTGTAGAACTCTTCGTCAGTTGTGCTGATGCTGCGACGCGGGTCGTGGCCAAGACCAAGGCGGCGCAATTGACGACGCATGTTGACAATGTTTGATTCTGTGTTCACGCGAGGGTGAATACCAGTTGTGATGGCGTGCTGTTCTGCAGGAAGACCAAAACTGTCGTACCCGAGTGCGTGAAGAACGTTGAAGCCCTTCATTCGTTTGAAGCGCGCGAAGACATCCGTGCCGATATAGCCAAGTGGATGCCCAACATGAAGACCAGCGCCTGATGGGTACGGGAACATGTCGAGAATAAAGAGTTTTTCTCGTCCAGCGACTTTTGCTGGATCACCAAGAGGGCCAGCTGGGTTTGGTGCTTCAAACGTGCCGTTCTGGTCCCAAGAGTCTTGCCAGCGTGCTTCTAACTCTGCCGCGAGGTGGGCAGAGTAGCGAAATGGAGGCACTGACGATGTGCGTGAATTGAATGGCGTCGTGGTGTCACTCATGGAAGCACCTATCGTATAGGTCGTGTCGAAGCAGCGCCCAAGGCCGGGAAAACGTCAGTCCAAAGGGGGCTCGTCAAAGGGGTATCCCCGTACCGCTCGGTTGTCTGAGGTTTTGCGTGAAGTCATTGCCGATGAACTCACCCGCATTGACGATGAGCGCCTTGACCTGGTGACGATCACTGCCATTGATGTTGACCCTGAAATGAACAGGGCAATTGTGTATTTCGATTCAATGTTTGGAGAAGAGGGCGACGAAGGAGTTGTTGAGGCTCTTAATGAGTTCCGCCCTCGTATGCAGGCTTCGATTAATCGCCAGATGCATGCGCGCAAAACACCCATCTTGTCCTTTCGGCCCGATGAAGTAATTCGTAGCGCTGCTCGTATTGAAGAGTTGTTGCGTAAACAGCCAGACACATCACCTATCTCGTCGCGCGACGACGTCGAATAACGCATGGCCCGCAAGAAGCCGTCGACGGCTCACGGGCTCGTCCTCATTGATAAGCCAGCTGGCCTCACCAGCCACGATGTGGTGTACAAGCTGCGCGGTCATTTTGGTGAAAAACGAATCGGTCACGCGGGCACGCTTGACCCAGACGCAACAGGGTTGCTTGTTGTCGGAGTAGGTAATGCCACTCGACTGTTTCGCTTCATGGCAGACATGGACAAAACATATTCATGTGAGATTGTTTTTGGTGTTGAGACCGATTCGTTAGATGACTCGGGCGCAATTACGGCAACTCACTATATGGCAGCGCCCAACATGGATGACATTCGTCGGGTTATTGCAGAACAATTCCTGGGTGAGATCATGCAAGTGCCTCCCATGGTGTCTGCACTGAAAGTTGACGGAGTGCGGTTGCACAAATTGGCGCGAGAAGGAATCGAAGTAGAACGGCCCGCACGACCTATTACGGTTCACTCTTTCGAAGTGGAACCAACAGATAACCCGATGGTGATTCGAGCAACGGTACGCAGTGGTGCAGGAACATACATTCGTTCTCTCGGCGCAGACCTTGGAACCGCCCTTGGCGGCGGTGCTCACATTCGTACTTTGCGTCGCTTTTCTGTCGGGCCTTTCTCTGTTGACGAGGCGAGCACTATTGCCGAACCTGATTTGCTACCAATTCGTGAGGCAGTACGACATTTGGCAGTGCAAGTACTTGACGATTCCGAAGTGACCGATTGTCATTTCGGACGTACACGCATTGCATGGGACGGCGACGGGCCGTGGGCTGCAATTGATAGCTCTGGTGAGCTTGTCGGAGTCTTCGAAGTGTGGCGTGAACGAATCGCCAAACCCACCGTGGTGTTTCACGCAAGATAGCGTTAGTCCTTGTGCAAGTAGTGACAGATCTTTCCGCATGGCCGTGGCCAGATGATCGCTCTGTTATCACCATTGGTGCATACGACGGTGTGCATCTCGGTCACCAAGCAGTCATAACGCAGGTTCGTGAGCGTGCAGCTTCTGTTGGGGCACGCAGTGTTGTGGTGACTTTTGATCGTCACCCCGCAAGCGTTGTTCGGCCTGATGCAGCCCCGCGACTTCTCACAAACACTGATCAGAAACTTGAACTTCTTGCCGCCACCGGTGTTGATGCTGTGGTTGTGTTGTCGTTTACGCCAGAGCAATCGAAAGAGATCCCGTCAGATTTTGTTCAACGCGTCATTGTTGATGGGCTACATGCCAGCACGGTGATTGTTGGGTCTGATTTTCACTTTGGGCATATGCGTCAGGGCAACGTCACGCTGTTGCGCGAGATGGGGGAGCGCCACGACTTCACCTGTGAACCGGTGGTGCTGATTGCACGGGCCGACGGTATTGATGAACCCGTGAGTTCAACTGCAATTCGTCGCGCACTTGCCGGTGGGGAAATTGCAACCGCCACAAAGATGTTGGGACATCCATATGAAGTGATCGGCACGGTTGTGACTGGTGATCAGCGGGGTCGCACTATTGGTTTTCCTACGGCGAATGTTGAAATCCCAAATGGCATGTGTGTGCCAAGCGATGGCGTGTACGCGGGTATCTATCGTCGACCAGATGGCAGCGAGCATCCGTGTGCCATCAACCTTGGTCGTCGGCCAACGTTTTATGTCAACGCCGAACATTCATTGCTCGAGGCGTATCTCATGGATTTCAGTGGAGATCTGTATGGCGAAACCGCTGCAGTGCAGTTCGTGGCGTTCTTGCGCAGCGAACGCCAGTTTGCTGGTATTGATGAATTGAAGAATCAACTACAAGTTGATATTGCGCATGCGCGCGATGCTGTTGCTACGCACCTGCAGTAGGGCTTAAGAATTTGTAGGCCGTATTGCGTTGCACCAATGTGCGGCGCATCGGAGCCACAATTTCGCCGAAGCGACCTTCTGTCATCATCTGGCCATGGTTGGCACCTGCAGCACGAGAGATGTTCTCATCCATCAATGTGCCACCGAGGTCATTACAACCGGATTGCAGTAACTGTGCAGCCCCCGCAGTTCCGATCTTGACCCAGCTGACCTGCACGTTGTCGATGAGGCCATGGTAAAAAATGCGGCCAATGGCGTGCATCAAGAGGTTCTCGCGGAACGTTGGTCCACGACGAGCTTTACGCTGCAAATAAATGGGTGAAGCCATGTGAACAAACGGAAGCGGAATGAATTCAGTGAAGCCGCCGGTTTCTTTCTGCAGCTCGCGCGTGACCACCATGTGCTTTGCCCACGAGCGTGGATGCTCAACGCTGCCGAACATGATGGTGATGTTTGAATGTAGGCCAATGGAATGAGCCTGACGATGGCACTCAAGCCACTCTTCGGTATTGACCTTGTCAGAACAAATGATGGCGCGAATATCGTCATCCAGAATTTCTGCAGCAGTTCCGGGAAGTGACGCAAGGCCAGCTTCTTTGAGGCGAAGCAAGTATTCACGCAGTGACTCACCATTGCGATGTGCACCTTCAGTTACTTCAAGTGCCGTAAAGCCGTGAACATGCATATCGGGAACTGCAGACTTCACTGCCTTAGTGACATCGATGTAATAGTCGCCATCAAAGTCGGGGTGAATACCGCCTTGCAAGGTGACTTCTGTTGCACCCATTTCCCACGCCTCGACAGCACGCTCAGCAATGTCATCCAATGTCAAGAGATACGGAGTACCGCGAAGGTTCAGGCTGAGTGGACCTTTTGAAAAACCACAGAACTTGCATTTGTACGTGCAGACATTTGTGTAGTTGATGTTTCGGTTGTGTACCCATGTGACGTTGTTGCCAACGGTCTTGAAACGTAATTCGTCTGCATAGTCAGCGAGATATCCGACTTCGGGCCCACGAGCAGCAAACAGTGCCACTACTTCGTCTTGACCAAGTTCTTGTCCGTTGCGGTGACCTTCGATGATTTCTGCAATGCGGCCCTTTGCTGCAGGGCGAGGATGAGGGACAAGTGTCATTGGTTTCACGTTTGAACCTGAATACCACTGTGTTGACTTATGTCCGACGAGGACAACTTCGGCACCGTCTTGAACAACATCAGCTGCTGTTACTTTTTCAGGCCAGAAAGCACCCGGATCATCGCGACCAAGACCTTCTGCGTCAGTGCGATCCATAACAGGAAAGTGCAATGCAGGGTCGAGCCATTTCTCTGGGGCTGTTGCGTACTCGGGGTAGATAGTGAGACGAGGCGCAAGCACCATGCCGCGATCTTCTGTGACATCGCGCAGGCGATCAAGTGCGGGCCACGGACGTTCTGGGTTTACATGGTCAGCAGTAACAGGAGACACGCCGCCCCAGTCATCAATTCCGGCATCAAGCAAGATGCCGAAATCATCTGACAAGTTCGGTGGAGCTTGCAAGTGAATTGAGGTTGGCAAGATCAAACGTGCAACGGCAATCGACCACAAGTATTCATCTTCTGGGCATGGCTTTGCTTTGTGCATTGCAGTGCCAGCTTTTGGCAGGAAGTTCTGCACGATGACTTCTTGTACATGCCCATACTTTGCGTGAGCGGCTGCGATGAGTGCAAGAGCCTCAATGCGGTCACGACGCTCTTCGCCAATACCGACCAAAATTCCGCTGGTGAACGGAATAGCAAGTTCGCCAGCTTCGCACAGTGTGTTGATCCGGCGTTGAGGTTCTTTGTCGGGTGCACCACGGTGACATTCAAGATCATCGCGCAATGATTCAAGCATCATTCCTTGAGACGGTGACACACTTCGCAACATTGCTAACTCGTCGTTATACAACGCTCCTGCGTTTGCATGAGGTAGTAAACCTGTTTCGTCGAGGACCAGCTTTGCCATGTCGTGCAAGTAATGCACGGTTGAGTCGTATCCGTTGTCGCGCAACCAGTTGGCAGCAATCTCGTAGCGCTCTTCTGGGCGCTCGCCCAAAGTAAACAGTGCTTCTTGGCAACCGGTGCGTGCACCTTGACGCGCGATGGCAAGAACATCTTCTGCCGTCATGTACGGCTTTTCTAAACGCGCAGGCGGTTGGGCAAACGTGCAGTATCCGCATTTATCGCGGCACAACATGGTGAGCGGTATAAACACCTTCGGCGAAAATGTGACGCGCGTGCCATGTGCTGCATCGCGCACACCACGTGCGCGCGACATCAACTCATCAAGAGGCAGTGTCAAAAGGTCGTCAACAAACGACTGATCGATGGGGTGAGATGACATGAGGTCATGTCGAGAAAACTGGCGCGACAAGGCAGCACCTTTCAGGTGGATCCGGTGGAATATGTGCCAGTGGCGGTCGAACCCCATCAGACGAGCAAGAAATGTCTGGTGGCGCCCATTTGGCCGCGCACCTAAATAGTACCGCCGTTAGTGGTCGGTCGCGGTGTTGGAAATTGCCTCAAACATGGCTGACACGTTGTGGCTGCTCATCGGCACGCGATGTCCGGTGCGGCTGATGAAGCTGAGTTGCACCCCAGTAGCGGGGTCAAGAGCCGTGAATACCT
Source organism: Actinomycetota bacterium (assembly GCA_009705865.1). Classification (GTDB taxonomy): domain Bacteria; phylum Actinomycetota; class Acidimicrobiia; order Acidimicrobiales; family Ilumatobacteraceae; genus UBA2093. The sequence goes on from WLSJ01000024.1 coordinate 14,846, forward strand.
GCTCATGGCCTTCTGCATCAACAACGACATCAGTAAGAAGTGGAACACCCGCAGCATCAAGCGCATCGCGGGTGAAGCCTGCATTCAGAACTTCGATTGCAATGTGTTGCACGCCAGATCCGTGTTCGGCCAGGCGTTGATGGACGGTGGGGTTGTGGTCTGCACCTACCAACACAACAGTGACGCCACCGGCTTCGGCGTTAACGATGGCAGGGTCATCAGTGACAGTGGTGGTGAATCCCATGCTGTCAAAAAACTTTCGGGCTGCTGGTAAATCGGCAACTGCGACAACAACGTGGTCAATACGGCATGCGACTGTGTCGAGTTCACTTCGTTGTGTATCGCCTGCAAGTTTGATGGGTGCTGGTTCACTGCGTGACTCAGCTACTTCAATGCGGTGAGTTTCGGATAACAAAGTACGGAATAACTGTTCAGCAAAGTCGGCATCAACGCCTGCGTCAATGGCCCATTGGCGACGACTAGACAACACGTCACGAACGCGTTGCGGCTGAATAACAGCAGCTCCTGTTGTTTCTTTGATTTCTGCAACTTCGCGACACACATTCATGCGGTCAGCAAGCAAGTTCACTAATGCAGCATCAATGGCATCAATTCGTTGACGAAGATCTCCGAGGTCAGCCATTGCTAATTCCTGTGCTCAAGCAATCGTTCAACATGTTTTGCCAGAACATCAATTTCAATATTGACTTTGTGTCCTGGTTTGCGATGACCAAGTGTTGTCACTTCTGACGTGTGAGGGATAACGGCAACTTCGAAAGTGTCATCAGTGAGATTGAAGACGGTGAGGCTGATGCCGTCGACAGTGCAACTACCTTTTTCGACGATGTATCGCATGAGGTCGCGAGGGACGCGCACCACTAGTTGAGGAACAGGGGAGACGATTTCACCCACGGCATCAACATGGCCAAGAACGATGTGGCCACCGAAACGACCATTTGCCACCATGGGGCGTTCAAGATTGACAGGGTCGCCAGGCTTCAGGTCGCCCAAATTGGTACGTGAGTAGGTTTCATCAGAGACATCGGCCAACCACCAGTCGGCACCCTTTTCTATAAGGGTGAGACAGCAGCCGTTCACAGCGATGGATGCCCCTAGACCAGAATCTTCAAGCACGGCACGGGCTGAGATGGTGAGTTTTGCCCCATCACGGGCCAAAACGGAGCCTTTTTCTTCAATGATTCCTGTGAACACTCCTTCAATCTAATCAGGACAGGGGGTTGTGGGCACTAGGAAATGGCTCATAACCTAATTAGGTCCTCGTGGGCTCTGGCGCACGTGTGATGCTCGGCCCAAATTCTTGGGATGAGCGCCCTCTCTCAATAAGGAATATGAGGCCTTTATTATGTTGCCGAAGATCGACACCATCTCGACGTACCGCAAG
>WLSJ01000025.1 GCA_009705865.1 Actinomycetota bacterium
AGTGAGGGTTCCACGTTAGAACCACTCATTTTGGGTGGCGGGCAAGAGCGCGACCGGCGGAGTGGTACGCATAATGTCGCCGGAATCGTCGGTACATCAGTTGCTCTTTCAGTCACAGATACACATCGAGCAGGGGAAATAGCGAGATTGAGTGCATTACGTGACCAACTAGTAAGCGCAATTACATCGCGCATCGCATGCGCTACTGCAACCCTTAAGCCTGGTGCCGGTATTGCTGGCACGGCTCATGTGTGTTTGGAAAATCTTGAAAGCGAATCTCTCTTGTATCTCTTAGATGAGGCAAATGTGTGTGTATCTGCTGCCTCTGCGTGTGCAAGTGGGGCTATGGAACCATCGCACGTATTGGCTGCGATGGGAGTTTCTCGTGAGCGCATTAAGGGCTCATTGCGTTTTAGCCTCGGACACACCACCACAGCAAGCGATATTGCTGTAGCAATCGAAGCAACAGTTGCAGCAGCAGCGCGATTAGGAGCTGTGACATCATGAAAGTTCTCTTAGCAATGTCGGGTGGTGTTGACTCATCGGCAGCAGCGTTGGTATTACGTGAACAAGGTCATGACGTGGTGGGTGTCACCATGCGGTTGTGGGGTGGCGAGAGCGATACTGGTTGTTGCTCGGTATCAGATGTTGATGATGCGCGCAGAGTTGCTCAACAAGTGGGCATTGATCATTTGGTGTTTAACTTTTCCGAAGAGTTCAATGAGCATGTTGTTGAACCGTATGTGGCATCTCATGTGCAGGGCACGACGCCTAACCCATGTATCGAATGCAACCGACATTTGAAATTCGACAAACTTATTGAGCGAGGTCGTGCTTTGGGTTTTGATGCTGTAGCTACAGGCCATCATGCTCGTGTAGTTGATGTTGATGGCACATTGCGATTAGCGCGAGGAGCTGATGCTGCAAAGGATCAGAGCTACGTAGTGCACATGTTGTCTGCAGAAGATCTCTCGTATGTCATGTTTCCAGTTGGTCACATGCAGAAATCTGATGTGCGCGAATTGGCCACAACAGGAGGTCTTCGCACTGCCGCAAAACCAGACAGCCAAGATGTGTGCTTTATCGGCACCACTATTGGTCGCGCTGGTTTCTTAGAGCCCCGTCTTACTTTCAATGCCGCAACAGTGGTTGATGCAACAGGTGCCCAAGTAGGCGAAGTTCCAGCCGTTGAGTTGGTGACGCTTGGTCAACGGCGTGGTCTTGGTCTTGGTGGTGGCGACAAACGGTATGTAGTGGCTGTTGATGTACCACTGCGTCGGGTAGTAGTTGGCGATGAGTCGGAACTATTCATTTCTCACACGTCAATCGGCACATTGTCGTGGCCCTATTCCACGGACCAAGCAACAATTTCATCACGTGAAATTCTTGTACAAGGAAGCGCCCATGGCGAGCGCTCTGCCGGGACCCTCACGGTTACCGGCGACACGGCTGTCATTGCTTGGTCGCGTCCGACACGTCGCATTTCTCCTGGGCAAACAGTGGTGTTCTATGACGCTGCTGACACCGTGGTTCTTGGCGGCGGAATCGTTACTGAGTAATTGCAGCTAGCGCAGCGGTGAGTCTGCGTGGGGCAATACAAAACATCTTGACGTGCAGAGCCTCTGTTGTTCCTAGGGTTTTTGCAGATATTTTCGACAGAACAACTTTGTCAGCCTCGGTCAAAGTAATGGCAATGCGATTGCCAATTACCCCACCCGTGAGATCTGCAGCTTCACCAACATTTGAAGTGAGGGCCACTGAGGCTATTTTTCCTGTTGGTGCCATGATTGTTTCGTGCAACACCAAATGATCATGCACCACAATTCCAACTGGCACTAACACCAGCCAGCGACGTGCAAGACGATGGAGTCGTTGTGGGATCGAACGCGTGAGAAGAATGCCGACGGCGATGAGGACTGCTCCTGGCCAATAGCGATGCGCTGCAAGAAAAAGGCTTCCACCAATTAGTGACGCTGTGTACAACAGCCATGCAAGAACAGCCGGAGCGACGTAGGGAAGTGGAGTACGCAGAGAGAATCGTGTTTCGTCTCCGTATGCACCGCCTTGAACCATGGTGTCAACAAAAACAGGTGACGCACACACAATCAGAGCAACCACTGCACAGAAAATCGCAAAGGGCGATGCTTCGATAGTCGACACGACAACAGATAATGGCACCACTATTCGAACAATGGTGAGCGAAATTGGCGACGGAACAAGTAATGACACGGCGACGCTTGTCCACAACAACCATCCCCATGTCGTCAGAACCCATGCAACTGCTCGAGAAGAATCGTCAGCAATGGACTGCCACGGCGATGACAATGCAAGAACAGCCCACGCAACCACAACCACCGCAATCACCATGCGGTCTGGGCGTAGTCGGGTGAATATTGCCATCTCTCTAGCCTTGCCTGCTGGCGCCCCTCTCAGAGAATTCCCCAGTTCGTTTCCTAACCAGCACTACTGATACCAATGGGTAGGCACTTTTCGTGCCGAGACCCCAAAGGAGGACAAGTGAATTCAGACAACAGCCATTCACCTCGTCCTGGCGCAACCTTCGGAGTCGGAAGTTTGCCGCACCGTAGCGTGTCGTCTGCGCTTGATTTTGTGTGGCGCGCAACCGAAGTTGTGACCATTCCATCTTTGCCACGTCGTTCTCCCGCTGAAGGAATGATTGCCCAAGCACTTGTCGGAATCGAAGGTGTGTCTGTTGGCCAATATGGCGGCATCAGTGTGGACGTATCAGCTCTTGATATCGACCAATTCATCACAACAGATGTGAACTCAGATGCATATGGTGCATTCTTGGCGTTCCTTGAAACGTTTCCTGTTCGCAACAGGGGAGTGCACACCGTGAAGTGGCAGTTCGTTGGTCCCGTTACTTTGGGGATGGCGTTAGTTCGTATCGGTCTCGAGCCTCGCATTGCATTTCCTCTCGCGCTTCAAGCAGTACGTGCACACGTTGCAGCACTGCAAGAGGAAGTAGCACGAGTATGTGTTGGTGTTACCCAAATCATTGTGATTGATGAACCATCAATGCCTGATGCATTGGAACCGGGTTTTGCTCTTTCTACTGACGAAGTCATTGACCTCATTTCGGGCGCGCTTGCTGCAGTAGCGCCTAGCAATATCAACGGGCTTCATTGTTGTGGTCGAACCGACTGGGGTGCCATGCTCGCTACAGGTGCCAATATCTTGTCTGTTCCCGTTCCTTCGCCATCGAGTGACGAAGAGATGGCAGAAATGCTGGTTGCAGCTAGTCGAATTTCTGATCACCTAGACCATGGGGGACGAATCGCGTGGGGTGCTGTGCGGACTGATGGCCCCATTGCAATTAGCGCCGAGCGACCATGGAAAGCGCTGATGGAAGTGATGTGTGCATTGGTCAAGGCTGGTGTTGATCCACTTCTTATTCGCCGGATGAGTTACATCACTCCCGCATGTGGGCTTGGGTCCCATACCGATGGCGTTGCAGAACGTGTTTTTTCTCATGTTCGCAATGTGTCGATGAAGGTGGGTGAGCAGGCCACGGCCTCTCGCTTAACACTTGGCTCATAGCGCCGCTTATTGCCGTACCCCTTGAGTAGTTTGTAGGTGATGTCGCGCACTCCTTCACCCAAGAAACGCATAGAAGAACTGCGTGAGCAGGTGCAGCATCACAACGATCAATATCACGGCCACGACGACCCTGAAATTAGTGATGCAGAGTTTGACCAACTCGTGCGCGAGTTGCGACAACTTGAAACTGATCATCCAGACCTAGCTGATGATTCATCACCATCGCTATCTGTTGGTTCAGCGGTAATCACAACATTTGACCCCGTAGTTCATCGCGTACCCATGACCAGTCTCGATAACGCCATGGATGAATCTGAATTACGTGCGTGGGGCGACCGAGTCGCAAAAGGTCTTGGCGATCAGTCGGTGCGATTCGTGTGTGAACTGAAAATTGATGGCCTCGCTATCAGTATCCGATACGAAAATGGTGTCCTTGTCCAGGCCGCTACACGTGGTGATGGCAAAGTCGGTGAAGACGTCACTGCAAACGTGGCAACTATTTCATCGTTGCCAACACAAATTGCCTCTGCTCCAGAAGTTGTAGAAGTACGTGGCGAGATTTTCATGTCCATCGCTGCATTTGAAAAACTCAAATCAGAACGCGAAGCTGAAAATCTTGACCGCATCAGTAATGGTCGAGCACCACTAGCCGTGCCGGTGAATCCGCGAAATGCTGGTGCAGGTAGTTTGCGTCAAAAAGATCCAACCATCACTGCGAAGCGTGACATGTCACTGTGGTCGTATCAACTCGGAGAAGTTATCGGTGGCCCAGAATTCACTAGCCACCACGACACGCTTGATTTTTTGCGTTCACTTGGTTTTCCTGTTAACCCAGCCATCACAATTGTTGATTCCATCGAAGCAGTGATGCAATTTTGCGACTCATGGAAAGAGCGTCGCCATGAATTGCCATACGAAATAGATGGCGTCGTGATCAAAGTTGATGACCTTAGCCAGCGCGACCAATTGGGCTTTACGTCACGCGCACCGCGATGGGCAATTGCGTTCAAATTCCCTCCTGAAGAAAAACACACGGTGCTTCTTGATATTCAGGTGTCAGTTGGCCGCACGGGTCGCACCACGCCGTTTGCGGTTCTTGAGCCCGTTTTTGTTGGCGGTTCCACTGTCGGAATGGCTACATTGCACAACCGCGACCAGGTAGCTGCCAAAGATGTTCGCCCTGGCGACACTGTTGTTGTTCGTAAGGCTGGTGATGTGATTCCCGAAGTTGTGGGGCCAGTGCTCGCTAAGCGCCCAAAGAACTCACAGCCATGGGTATTTCCTACGCAATGCCCATGTCCGTTGAAATCAACTCTTGTCAAACTTGATGATGTTGCAGACACGCGTTGTGTTGAACCTGGTTGTCCGTTTCAGCGCGATCAACGTATTATGTATTTTGCATCACGCGGAGCAATGGACATTGAAGGACTTGGCGACAGAACTGTGTTTGCACTGTCAGACGCCGGGCTAGTTACCGATGTTGGGGATCTGTATTCAGTGACAGTAGAACAACTGTTGACGCTTGAAGGTTTTGCAGAACTGAGTGCGCAAAATCTTGTTGCTTCCATTCAAGCATCGCGGTCACGTCCGCTACCAAAGTTATTAACTGCGCTCGGTATAAAAAATCTTGGTCCAGCAGCCGCGGAATCTCTCGCATCGCATTTTGGTTCGCTTGATGCAATCGCGCTTGCAACTGCAGATGAGTTATCCGCCGTTGATGGAGTTGGCGGAGTCATTGCTGCATCCATCACGTCGTGGTTTGCAATTTCAGAAAATGTCGCGATCATCGAAAAATTACGAACTGCGGGTGTCGAGTTCGGTCGAGTCGAAGTCAGCACCCTTCCTCAGAATCTTGTCGGTAAAGCTGTTGTTGTCACTGGAACTCTTGCTGGCTATTCCCGCGATGGGGCAGAAGATGCAATCAAGCTTCGGGGCGGTAAAAGCCCCGGAAGCGTTAGTGCAAAGACTTTTGCCGTGGTTCTCGGTGAATCCCCAGGCGCAAGCAAGGTTACAAAGGCTGAAGAATTGGGCATCCCGGTTCTCGATGAAGCCGGATTCGAAATTTTGCTGGCAACTGGCGAACTGCCGAACTAGTTGGCGTCAAATTCCCAGGTAAATGATCGAGCGCTGTCAGGTCCTTCGGTGATTTTCCAAAACAACACGGTTGCTGTGTGTGTGCCTTGTGTCAACGATGTGATGGGCGCTCCGTCTTGCGGTAAGAAACTAATAGTGAAGTTGCCGGGGTCATAAATAGCTGTTGGTGGAATTTCAACTTGCGCTCCCGGTTTCGGAGTTGCGCCGTTGTCACTGAGTTCGTCGAGGCGAGTGGTCTCGAGCGCAATGCCATCAATTGCGAGAGAGGCGTTGTAGCCATCTACGAAGTCAACAAAAATTTGACTCTGTTGTAAGACCTGATCACCCGGACCAGGGCTCATGCGTTCGATGACGTCAGGAAGTCTCTGGGCATCGCGACCTGTGGCACCTGAGTTAAAACCCATGAAGATGAGAAAAATGCCGATTCCCACTCCTGCACTAAGAATCAGGGTTTCCTTATTTATAGGGCGTTTCATGGTTCTATTCTCGCCTAAACAGGCGCCGAATCCCCTCTCCGTGGCATCCACGGTAGGTTTTATGGGTCATGAGCGAGCCACAGAACATGCCCGGCACGGTGTTGTCAGGGCGATACCAACTCGATCTTCTTCGGGTCGAGACCTCGGGAAGCGGTTCAGGTTTCCAGCAGTATGACGCCACTGACCTGTCTTCTCTCGAGGCAATTTCGGTGCGCATCGTGGCGCTCAACCAATTGATTGACCCGGCTCTCGGCTCAACAACTCCCGATGACGCTTTGGCGGCTTTCGAGCAACAGTTCGATATTGCCTCCAGCCTTCGTCACCCGTGTATCGAATCGGTGCTTGACCATGGTGAAGTCACCTTCGATGGCGAACGGTACGTCTTTGTTGTCGGAGAACGTCTGGCAGGCGGGTCCTTGCGCGAATTCCTTGACCGCGGACGTCGTCTGACCCCTTCGCAGGCTCTGATTGTCGGAATTGATATCTGTCGAGCCCTCGATGCGGCTGCCAAACAGGGGATTAGTCATAGCGACCTGCGGCCATCGCGCCTCGTTTTTGGTCTTGACCGCCGAGTTCGCCTCGTCGGCTTCGGCGCACCACTTCGACCACTTGATGCCCTTGGGCTCGAACAAGCCACCTACAGCGCTCCGGAACTTGCAGAAGGAGGAGCACGCAGTGCTTCTTCTGATGTGTATTCGTTAGCGCTGATACTTGTTGAATCAATGACAGGCGAAGTTCCATTTATCGGTGAGACAGTGTCAGCTGCGTTTGCAAATCGAAATGGAAAACTACTTCCCGTCAACGCTGATTTTGGTGCGTTGGCACAAGTGCTTGAACATGCCGGTCGACCAACTGCTGCAGAAAGATTTTCGCCGCGCGAATTCGGACAAGCTCTTGTTCAGTCTGCAGAGAAATTGCCGCGACCCACACCAATTGATGTTGTCGGGACCGGATTGTTCGATACTGAAGTTGCAGAAACGGATCCGTCACAACCAGTAGTACGTCCTGATATTTCAATGTTGCCTCCAGTGCAAAACATTGCGCCGAATGAAACGATTCTGATTCGCACGACTCCGAAGTTTGGCGGCAGCGAAGTAGATGCTGCTCCCGAGCCATTTATTGTCACAACTGGTGCTGCAGCTAGCGAGTTAGTAATTGGTGGAGACGACACGGGACCAATTGCAATGGATGCAGATTCGCTGCGTGTACTCGCAGCTGATGACCCAACATCTCAAATAGTTCGTCCGAAGAAGCGCTGGGGCCGTCGCATTGCTGTTTCGATGCTTGCTCTTGCAATCATCGTTGGCGCAGGTGTGGGTGCATATTTCACTGTCCTGAACCCGAAAAACCCAGTGCCAGCACTCATTGGGCTAACAGAAGCAGAAGCCCGTAATCAGGTGTCTCCATTTGGTTGGGGAATCAATGTTGTAAAAGAACGCAGCGACAGCGTGCAGGCCGGACAAGTTATTCGAACTGATCCAGTTCTCGGTGCCAACCTCGCAAAGCGTGATGAAATCACAATGGTTGTGTCCGAAGGTCCGACTTTGTCTGTACTTCTTGAACTCACCGGACTCACCGCTGATGATGCAAAAGCAAAACTTGCTGAGCTTGGTTTACAAGCAGCTCCAATTGATACTCCAGACGAAACAGTCGTTGCCGGCACAGTGGTGTCATGGAAAGTTCCAGATCAACCAACGCTCAAGATTGGCGACTCGGTCGTGAAGGGCACAACAGTTGCTATCAACGTTTCAACAGGTCCTGCGTTGCGTGAAGTGCCGAACTTTGTAGGAATGACTCTTGATGCAGCAAAAACAAAACTCACTGAACTCGGTTTGCTAGTTGTTGAGGCGCCGACAATTTGGCATCCAGAACTTCCTGCAGGCCAAGTCGCTGTTCAGCTTCCTGTTGCTGCTGAAAAACTGGCCAAAGGTGGCGCTGTCACTCTCACTGTGTCGAAGGGTCAGACCACAACTTTGATTCCAACGATTTATGGCAAAAACCTCACCGATGTGACAGAACGCCTTCTGAAGTACGGCATGGTCGTTGGCAAGGTCACTGGTAACACGAAGCGAGGCCTACGAAGTGCGCTGATCGACGGCAAAGTGGTGAAAAATTACACCAGAGTGATCGTCGGTAAGACCGTCGACCTCGTCTTCCCCTAATCTCGTTTCTGTCGGCATTGTGCCGATTCTCAACGAGGAGGATTCCATGGGAGCACTTGACGGACGCGTAGCAATTATCACCGGAGCAGGACGCGGCATTGGTCGCGAGCACGCACTTTTATTCGCAGCAGAAGGCGCCAAGGTGGTTGTTAATGACTTGGGCGGCGCAAATGACGGTTCAGGTGAAGATGCTGCACCTGCTCAACAAGTCGTAAACGAAATCATTGCAATGGGCGGAGAAGCTATTGCAAACTTCGACAACGTTGCAGATTGGGAAGGAGCTCAGCGCATGATCAATGCTGCTGTCGAGACCTTCGGAGATCTTGACATTCTTGTGAATAATGCAGGCATCTTGCGCGACCGTGTACTGGTCAATATGACCGAAGCAGAATGGGACTCCGTTATTGCGGTTCACTTAAAGGGGCATTTTGCTCCATCTCGTTGGGCAGCTGCATACTGGCGCGAGCAGTTCAAAGCTGGCGTCACAAAGCAACGACACATTGTCCACACCTCTTCAACTTCTGGGTTGTTTTCTAATCCAGGTCAGTCGAACTACGGCGCTGCTAAAACCGGAATCGCAACGTTCTCCCAAATTCTTGCAAAAGAACTGATTCGTTACAACGTAAAGAGCAACTCCATCGCACCAGGAGCACGGACTCGACTGACATTGGCGACTCCAGGCCTTGGCGACAGAATTGGTGTGCCTACCGATGCTGCAAAGTTTGACGAATGGGACCCAGCGAATATTTCACCGCTGGTGTGTTACTTGTCATCTGAGGCATGTGAATTCACCGGAGAGACCTTTTATGTCGCGGGTGGCGAAGTCACACGTATCCGCTCATGGGAGCGCGCAGAGACCGTGAACCAGAATGATCGTTGGCAAGTGTCAGAACTCACAAAGGCTTTGAAGACAATGGCCGCTGAGGTGAACAAGTAGCGAACTAAACTGGGAAACCTCCCATGAATTCGCATAACAACAAGAACGAAGAACTCGAGTCTCACGGTAGAGCCACAATCACTTTTGAACAAGGTGGCGTTGATGAAGTGTCCATCATTCCGTGGACATTGATGATTCCTCGGCGAATTGCAAAAAAAGTTGGTCTTACTCGTAAATGGGCAACTCTCTTTGTTGTTCTTGCCGGGCTGTTTACAACAAGTTCAACCATCACAATTTTGGTGGTCTCGTTAGACACCATTGCTAAGGACCTGAACTCGTCTGTCAGTGTTCTGAACTGGTCAATCACTGGCCCCATGTTGGCTTTTGGAGTTGTTGGCCCTGCATACGGAAAAATCGGAGATTTATACGGCCATAAGAAGGTGTACGTATATGGACTCCTTTTTGCAGCCCTCTTTGCGGGTATGACTGTTTTTGCTTGGAATGCAATTTCAATGGTGGTGTTTCGTTTGTTGTCTGCAACGGCTGGTTCGGCAACTGGGCCAGCAGCCATGGCCTACATCAATCGTTTGTTTGAACCAAATGAACGAGTTCGCCCGCTTGGCTTATGGAGTTTTGTTACTGCAGGTGCCCCAGTGCTTGGAGTAGTCATTGGTGGGCCGATTATTGCGGCAATCGGTTGGCGAATGATTTTCGTGGCGCAGACACCACTGCTTCTTTGTTCATCAATTCTCGCGTGGAAGTTATTGCCACAAACATCACGAATGAAAAACGTGAAGTTCGATGTCAAAGGTTCTGTCACGTTGGGACTAGGTGCAACTCTCTTTTTGCTCACTATCAACCGCGGTCATGCATGGGGATGGACGTCACCTGCGATTATGTCGTTTGGGATCGCATCACTAGTTTCCATGTGGTTGTTTGTTCGTACTGAAAGAGCAGCTGAAGCGCCTCTGTTGCCCTTGGAGTGGTTACGAACCCCGAACATCATTTTGCCAATCGGAATTCAAGCTCTCATCAACTTTGCCTATATGGGTGGGTTTATTGTTGTGCCACAAATGCTTGAGTCGGGGCTTGGTTACAGCGCATCGCACGTGGGTTGGCTCATTATTGCCCGGCCGCTCACGTTCTCGATTACTGCTCCTCTTGCCAGTATTTTCACAATGAAAGCCGGAGAAAGAACGTCGGGAGTTCTAGGAGCATGTGCAGTTATTGCATCAATGCTTGTGTTGTCGAGTCTTGCAAATGGTTCGTCAGATCTGCTCGTAGTACTCGGTCTCGGATTATCCGGTATCGGATTTGGTATCGCAGGACCAGCGTTGACTGCGCTTGTTGCAAATGCGGTTGATGATGCAAGTATCGGTGTCGCGGGCGCCATGCAACAGTTGTTGTCACAAATGGGCGCCGTACTTGGTTCCACTGTCATGATTTCAGTTCACGAAATGACCGCTGCATCAACAACAGTTGTACGTAGTTACGGTCTTGCGCTCTTGTGCGGAGCAGGTACCGCCGCAGTTGCTGCTGTACTTGCCTTCCGTCTTACGTCAACTGACAGATCAGGTGACGCAGCTCTTCGCGTCTAAGCGGTAATAGCTTTTATCTCGGCTGCGACCGCAGCTGTTGTGTCGGTTTGAGGCAATGAAGTTTGCATCACCATTAAGCGTGTGATGTCGCCATCTACTTTGATGCGTCCGCCCATGAACGCCTGCATGCTGGCGGTGGGGTCTTGTTCAACGAATAACTTGCGCGCAGTTTCATAATCAGTGGTGACCGTGAGATCCGACTCTTCGATTGAGCCCAATTCCATTTCGAGGCTGCCGTTTGAGGTGTCGATATATGCCGAGATTGTGCCATCACCAAATGGGACCTTGGTGGTGACCACATTGATGCGGATGATGACGTCGATGGCCGGGACATCGCCCGAATACCTGTGACGAATGTCCCGAGCAGCCTCAATCCATGATTCTGAGAGAAATTGGTGGCTCATAATGGGTCCTATCGAGAAAGAAACTTTACGGATTGTTCAATCCATGTCACAAACCACGACGCTAGCGATAAGAATTGACAAATGTCCAGAATTTTGGTGTCAGAAGAATTAGCCGAAAGCGGACTCAGCAAATTGCGCGCCGCAGGTCACGAAGTCGATGTGCAGGTCGGTCTTACCCCTGAGCAACTTCAGGTGGCTATTAAGGGCGCCCATGCCCTAATCGTGCGCTCAGCTACACAAGTGGATGACGCCCTTCTCGCGGCTGCAGATGACCTTGTTGTTGTTGGTCGCGCCGGAGTGGGTCTTGACAATGTCGATGTTGAATCTGCCACTCGGCGTGGCGTCATGGTGTCAAACGCACCGGAGTCAAACATTGTGTCTGCAGCCGAGCACACCATGGCCATGTTGCTAGCGGTTGCTCGTAACGTGCCTCAGGCTCATGCCGCATTGGTGCAAGGTCGTTGGGAACGCAGCAAGTGGGAAGGTGTTGAGCTCTTTGACAAGACTCTCGGTGTTGTTGGTCTCGGCCGCATTGGCAAGCTTGTTGCACAACGTGCAGCAGCTTTCGGAATGCGAGTGATTGCCTTTGACCCGTTCGTTTCTGAAGAGCGCGCTCGTGCAATGAACATTGAATTGGCTGAACTGAATGACCTCGTGAAGCGTTCAGATTTCATTACTGTGCACTTGCCAAAGAACAAAGACACCATCAACTTGTTTGATGCAAAGATGCTTGCAACGGCAAAGCCTTCGTTGCGTATTATCAACGTTGCACGTGGTGGCATTATCAATGAAGCTGATCTTGCTGAAGCTGTCAAGAACGGTGTCATTGCGGGCGCAGCGCTAGACGTGTTCGACAAAGAACCCACCACTGAATCGCCGTTGTTTCAAGTTCCAGGAATTGTGGTGACACCGCATCTTGGTGCAAGCACAACCGAGGCACAAGATCGTGCCGGAGACCACATTGCAGATCAGATCCTGCTCGCGCTCGCTGGTGATTTTGTACCGTACGCCGTGAATATCTCTGCTGCCGATGCAAATGAAACGCTGAAGCCATACCTACCGCTTGCAGAACGTCTCGGACGTTTGTTCTCTTCTGCTGCTGGTGCAAATATTTCTGAACTCGAAATCATTGCTACCGGTGAAATTGCTGGCTACGACACGCGTATCCTCACGCTCAGTGCATTGAAGGGCTTTTTCTCGGCACGACACGATGATGCAGTGACATATGTAAATGCTCCTCAGATTGCTGCAGCCCAAAAAGTGACCATTACTGAAAACAAGGTCACGAACTCTGGTTCAAACAGTGACTATGTCAACCTCATTACATTGCGTGCAGGCACACACAGTATTGCCGCCACTCTGGTTGGTCCTCGTCGACAAGCGCGCCTGGTCATGGTTGATGACCACATGACAGACGTTCCGCCGTCTGATCACATGTTGGTAGTTCGTAATGACGACCGCCCAGGAGTCATCGGACTTGTCGGAACACTTCTTGGTGCTCACAACGTCAACATTGCTGACATGGATGTAGGTCGCGCACTGACTCCAGGTACAGCACTGATGGTTATTGCTACTACTGCAGAGACATCTGATGCGGTGCTTGATGAATTGCGTGCCAAGCCCGGAATTATTGAAGTAACTGCTCTACACAGCTAGAGCAGTTAACGAGCGGCGCGTAGTGCGTCGCGGGTTTCGCGTGCAACGCGAGCTGCAGCAGGCAGTGGCTCCACTGCATCTGCGTACAAAATTGCACGTGATGAATTCACAATAAGGCCAGTGCCGTGTGAGTTGGCGCCGTTCTTCACCACGTCTTCGGGGCTGCCTCCTTGTGCTCCAACACCAGGGACCAGCAATGGCATATCGCCGACTATGGCACGCACTTCGGCAAGTTCTGCTGGGTAGGTAGCGCCGACCACGAGAGCAACTTCACCTTTGTGTGACCATTCAGTTGCAGCGCGTTGTGCGACATGTTGGTACAACGGTTTGCCATCAATGAGTTGTGATTGGAATTCACCGCTACCTGCATTTGATGTACGACACAAAACAATTGCAGCACCTTTTGGATGCACCAAGTACGGCTCGATGGTGTCGCCACCCATATAGGGGTTCACTGTCACAGCGTGCGCACCATAACGATCGAATGCTTCGTGTGCATACATGGCTGCAGTGTCACCAATGTCGCCACGCTTTGCATCAAGAATGATGGGGATAGTGGGGTAGTTGCTGCGGATATAGGCACAGATGCGTTCTAGTTGCGCTTCCGCGCGAGCAGCTGCGAAGTATGCGATTTGTGGTTTGAATGCACAGGCATATTGCGCCGTGGCATCAATGATGTCGATGCAGAAGTATTCAATGCCGTCAGCATCAGGAGAATAATGGTGCGTGAGACGATGCGGATCTGGGTCAAGACCCACACACAACAATGAATCGGCTTCTTTCCAGCGAGCAGTAAGAAGCGAAGTGAATGACAAGGGTCAGCCTTCGATTGTGATGGCAGCAGTGGGGCAGAGGTCGGCAGCTTGTGTGACCTTGTCTCGTAGTTCTTCGCCTGGTTCTTCGATTAGTACGTAGAGATACCCATCAGTGCGCACTTCAAACACTTCGGGGCACACCTGTGTGCAGGCACCTGTCGATGCGCAAATGTCGTAGTCAACAGTGACCTTCATGATGGGCTCCTTTGTTCAGTACTGAACTTAGTCGGAACAGAGTGCTTACGAGTTCTTCAAATGGCGTTCGTAGGCGGCAAGGACAGCCCGTAGTACCGCCGATGTGGTGTTGGGGTCAGTGCCAAGGCCCCACAATGCGTCGCTGTTGCCGTTCTTCATTTCCACATAAGCAACTGCCGTTGCTTCAGACCCTTGGCCCATGGCGTGTTCGCTGTAGTCGACAACATCAATCTGAGCTTTCAGGCCGGTATTCACCGCGTGGACGAATGCATCAACAGGTCCGTTACCTTCACCAGACACTGTGGTGTGCACGCCATCGATTACTAGTTGGGCAGTAATAGTGGTGCGGGCAGTTGCTGAATCACTGCGCATCTCGTGGCTATCCAATTTGATGCGTGGCTCTTCTGGCAAATACTCGGCACTGAATGAGTCCCATATAGCAGTGGGGCTTACGACAGTTCCTGAGTCCTCGGTGATGTGCTGAATGGTTTGTGAGAATTCAATTTGAAGCCGACGCGGCAGATCAAAACCATGCTCTTCTTTCATGATGTACGCAACGCCGCCTTTGCCGGATTGGCTGTTGACACGAATCACTGCTTCGTAACTGCGACCCACATGCTTCGGATCAATGGGCAAGTAGGGAACGCCCCATTGGTCATAGTCCTTCGATAACGCAGTTAATCCCTTCTTGATTGCATCTTGATGGCTTCCCGAAAATGAGGTGTACACCAAGTCGCCAACATATGGGTGACGAGCTGAAACATCAAGCCTGTTGCAGTACTCAGCAACGCGACGTAATGAATCAATGTCAGTGATGTCAAGTTCGGGGTCAACGCCGTTCATGAACATGTTCATTGCAATGTTGATGATGTCAACGTTTCCTGTGCGCTCGCCATTGCCAAACAATGTGCCTTCCACGCGGTCTGCGCCGGCCATGATGCCGAATTCGGCTGCGGCTGTTGCAGTGCCGCGGTCATTATGTGGGTGAAGTGAAATCACAACTGTCTCACGGCGTGGAATATTGCGAATAAACCATTCAATAACATCGCCATACACATTCGGTGTGTAGCACTCCACCGTTGCAGGCAAATTCAGCACTAATGGGTTCTCTTTTGTTGGCTTCAATACGTCCATGACAGCTGTGCAAATTTCAATGGCGTATTCAGGTTCCGTCAATGTGAAGCTTTCAGGTGAATATTCGTACCGAACATTCGTGCCAGCCAACATTGGCTCAAATTCCTGACACAACTTGGCTGCATCAACAGCAATTTGAGTGATGCCTGCTTTGTCTAATCCGAAGACAACCTCACGTTGCAGTGGGTTTGTCGAGTTATAGAAATGGACGATTGCGTTCTTTGCGCCCTTCAAGCATTCGTATGTGCGTTGAATCAATTCAGCACGGCATTGCACTAAAACTTGAATGGTGACATCGTCGGGAATGAGATCTTCTTCAATGATTTGGCGAACAAAATCAAAGTCAGGCTGACTAGCAGCAGGGAAGCCCACTTCAATCTCTTTAAAGCCCATGTTGACCAGAGTTTTGAACATGCGCATTTTGCGCTCAGGGTCCATGGGGTCAATCAGGGCTTGGTTGCCGTCGCGCAAGTCAACACTGCACCACAGTGGTGCTTTCGTAATAGTCGCGTTTGGCCATGTGCGATCAGTGAGTACGACCGGGATGAAGGGCTTGTACTTGGCAAAAGCCATTTGTTTTGGTGTCACATTTTGTGGAGGCATTGTGGGTTCCTTGAGTGGTGGTGGATGGAAGAGAACTGTTCGGGACAAAGAAAAAACCCCCTGACCAGAGGCAGGAGGTTTCGACAGCAACGATATGCGGCTGCTGCCGTTACATAAGGAGGAGCAGGTTCGTGCAAGTCATTACGGCAAAGGTTAGCCCGATGTCGGGGCGCGCGCTACCCCCAAAGGGGCCAGGTAGTGGTGCTCAACCCGAAGGGGGAGCGAGATGTCTGTGAAAAGACTGTGTTTAGGAGCCGAGATCAGCAGTGACGGTGTCGTCACTAATGAGCTCGTTCAGCTGTTTGCTGAAATCCGGTTCGGCTGGCACGAGCAGTGACTGCCAGTCATATGAAAATCCTTTACGTCCATGCGTTTGCATGCCGTTTGGTTGTGCGTCCATGAGAACTCCTCCCGTGAGGGTTGGGGGTTCGCCCGTGGCGGGTGGCGCACGCCGTTGTCAGTGACCCGGTTCGTACG
>WLSJ01000026.1 GCA_009705865.1 Actinomycetota bacterium
GAACCAGCACCGCATCATTATCGCGAGCGGTATGAACGTCCTTTGGTAGCGACACTTCTGTGAGCGAATGCGGTTCTGCCACTGTCACACGAGCGAGAGCACCAAAAGGTGGAAGAGAGAGGGACCGCCTCTGTTCCAAGTCTTGTAGTGCCCATTCATACAAAGCTGCTGAAACATCAGATTGAGACAACGCGACGATCACAGGGTTCTGAACTTGGCGGGTTTGAATCACGAGCGTTCCATTTGCACCCACCATGCGGGCGGCTTTGGCAATCATTGATAACACCTCATGAGCTCCCGTCATGCGAGGCGCCGACAGATCACGATCGATATCAGCAAAGACAACAGTGTCAGCAGCAGGTATGCGATGAAGAACAGCCTCGGTGCCGATAAATACAGTCCCCTTGCTCCAATCATCTGGTGAATCAGATGAAATCTCTACGACTGGATTACGTGTCGATGCTTGAATCTGAGAGACAAGCTGAGACACACCACCGCGTGGAACTGTAAAAGCGGCGCGTCCACAGCCCAAGCACACGCCTCCATGCGATTCTTGGCAACGAACACACCACAGGTTGTTGTTGTCATCAGAAGTCAACAATGAAGAACACGTAGGGCACGCCTGAACATCGCGGCACGACTTGCACACAATAAGGCGTGCTTTGCCTTTGGTGTTCAGAACACACACGGTTGTGGCACCTGACGTCCCGACAGATTCCAACAACTCAGACGACAATAATGAGTTAGCAACTGGAATATCTGACAGATCTACAACTGTGATGCGAGGCCATCCGCCGTCTGTCAACACCTGCATCACACGATGGTCAAAAAAATGACGAGATTGCGCCGAAGGAATTGCGGATGTACAAACAATCGGAACACCAGCGCGACGTGCTCTTTCGATCGCAACTGAAGTGGCATCCCATGCTGGAGACCGTTCTTCCTTAAACAACTCGTCATGTTCATCGATGACAACAATGGCCACCATGTCGGGACACGGGGCGAACACCGCAGAGCGCGTACCTATGACAACGTCGACGCCACCGCGCGCGCCTTCCCATTCATCTGGAACTAAAGCCGTGCTTAATCCCTTACGCCGAAGAAATGCCGCACCCATCGATGCCATCTTCTGTGACGGGCAGATCACAAGAACCGGGCCAATGCATGCCAGTCTCACAACAACAGCTAGCGAAGAGAGTGACGGCGGTATGACCAATAAGCCCCCACCAGCTGCAAACAGTTCAGCGGTAGCAACAGAAACCGAGTCAGTACTGATGTCTTGGAAACGTGTACGACGAGAATGAACTATTCGTTCGCGCATTCGCGGAGCCGATGCGCTCGAAAGCACTGAACGCCACGACCCCCACCATCGCTCCGAGATCCACTTGGTGAGCGGGATCAGATCTGGTTCAACCCCCACCCCCGACACCGACACAATCGGCATCAGTCGATCGAGTGGCACACCAGAAACATCGCCTTCGCCGTAACGAGAGACGCTTGTTATCCAACCACCTACACGACGTCCATTAAGCATGATGCGAATACGTGCACCAACAACAGATCGAGTCTCGAGTTCAGTTGGTATGAGGTAATCAAATACCTTGTCGATACCCGATACGTCCGGAACTACCGACGCAACGAGTGGCGACTGATTGCTCAGAGTTTGACAGCGGCCTTGAAATCAGACAGACGTGACAAGGTTTCCCAAGTGAATTCTGGTTCTGGACGGCCGAAGTGACCGTATGCAGCGGTCTTTGCGTAGATAGGACGCTTCAGATCAAGATCGCGGACGATTGCGCCGGGACGAAGGTCAAAGACGTCACGAACAGCTTGTTCAATTGACTCTTCACTGACAGTGTTAGTTCCGAATGTCTCAACGAGGATGCTGATCGGTTGCGACATACCAATGGCATAGGCCACTTGCACTTCGCACTTCTCTGCTGCACCACTTGCAACAACATGCTTTGCAACCCAACGAGCTGCATACGCAGCAGAACGGTCAACCTTTGAAGGGTCTTTACCTGAGAATGCACCACCACCGTGACGACCCATACCACCGTATGTGTCAACAATGATTTTACGACCAGTCAGGCCAGTGTCTGCATGTGGTCCACCAAGAACGAACTTGCCAGTTGGGTTGATGTAAATAGCAGGATTGTCGTCTGCAAATGCTGCAGGAATAATCGGCATGATGACTTGCTCAATCAGGTCAGGACGAATTTCTGTTTCACGACTGACGCCATCTCGATGTTGTGTTGAGATAAGAACCGTCGACAACTTCACCGGACGACCATCAACGTACTCAAACGTGACTTGGGTCTTTCCGTCTGGACGAAGGTACGGAATGAGTCCGCTCTTACGTACTTCTGTCAAACGCTCAGCAAGGCGATGAGCCAGCCAGATAGGTAGTGGCATGAGGTCTGGCGTGTCGTTACAGGCGTACCCGAACATCATGCCTTGGTCTCCGGCACCCTGACCATTGATGATGTCTTCGCCGCTTTTTCCGCTGCGCTGTTCTTCACTGATGTCAACACCTTGGGCGATGTCTGGGCTCTGAGCATCAAGCGCAACAACTACACCACATGTGTTGCCGTCGAAACCGTATGCAGCATCGTCATATCCGATGCGCTTAATTGCGGCGCGTGCAATGGCTGGGATGTCAACGTATGCATCTGTTGTTATCTCACCAGACACAACACACAGACCAGTAGTCAGCAACGTTTCGCAAGCAACACGGCTATGCGGATCAATTGTCAACAATGCATCAAGCACTGAGTCAGATACTTGGTCTGCCATCTTGTCCGGGTGACCCTCGGTCACGCTCTCGGACGTAAAAGTGAAATTTCTCAAGGAGACTCCTTCATCATTGCGGACGATGAGCCGTCCGCACCCGTGACACGCTATCTAATACAGCGGTCGCGATGGTGTGTTTGTCGGCCAAAGGCACGTGAATTGACTCCCCCGATGCCAAAACTATGGTCACTTCGTTCGTGTCGTGACCGAATCCGACACGATCAGCAGATACATCGTTGGCCACAATCAGGTCTAAATTCTTGCGAAGCAACTTGCCCTGGGCGTTTTCCAGCAAGTTGTCTGTTTCGGCCGCAAACCCAACTAGCACCTGATTGCTTGGCTTGGAAGCACCAAGAGCGCCCAGGATGTCAACGGTCGGCTCCAATGTGATCTGCGGCACTCCGTCGTGTTTCTTTATCTTGCCTGTCACTACTTGGACTGGACGAAAATCGGCCACAGCAGCAGTCATGATGACGACATCGCTCGTGGGCGCATAGCAATTCACGGCATCCATCATCTGCTGTGCAGTCTCAACAGATTCGATGGAGATACCAGGCAAAGTGGCGCGATCTACGGTGCTGACAATGGTGACGTTTGCTCCGCGCATGTGCGCTGCTTCTGCAATTGCGTATCCCTGTTTCCCACTTGACCTATTGGCAATTACCCGTACCGCATCGATTGGTTCACGTGTTCCTCCTGCAGTGACAAGGACCCGTACTCCTTCTAGGTCACGGTGACTACCGGACAACGCAGAAGAGATAGCAGCCACAATTGAAGCTGGGTCTGCGAGTCGACCGGTACCGAGATCTCCTCCTGCGAGGCGACCCGATTGTGGTTCGACGATAATGACCCCACGAGAACGTAACAGGGCAATGTTGCTGACAACTGCCGGGTGCTCCCACATTTCGGTGTGCATTGCAGGACAAATAACGACTGGAGCTCTCGTAGCAATAAGGGTGGCCGTCAATAGGTCATGCGATAACCCCATTGCATATGCAGCAATCACTCGAGCGGTCGCAGGAGCTACGACGATGACTTCGGCATTTTGGCCAAGTCTTGTGTGCGGAATCGGCGAAGCGTCATCCCACAAGCTTGTGTGTACCGGTTCTGAAGCAAGTGCCGACACTGTGACGGGACCAATGAAACGATGGGCGTCTTCGGTCATGATGGGCGCGACATGAGCACCTGCATCGACTAATTGGCGACACACTTCTACTGCTTTATATGCAGCGATGCCTCCGGATATTCCAAGGACGATGGTGCGACCATGTAAAGAATTCATCACGGCTTTTTGAACACGTTGTGCGGGAGGAACCCGAAGAACTATTCAGCGTCTGATTCGGCAGCTTCAGCGACTTCGTCGCCTTCAACTTCACCGAATATGGCAGCTGCTTCAGCTTCCATTTCGTCATATGGCAAGCGCTCTACTTTGACAATTTTGTCGGCAGCGATTTCTTCGAATGCAATAGACAAAGGCTTACGAGCAACCGATGACACTTGAGGTGGGACCATGTGCCCAAGACCTTCGCCCAGCTGGTTGAAGTACGAGTTGATTTGACGCGCGCGGTAAGAAGCAAGGGTTACCAGGCTGAATTTCGAGTCGACGCGATCAAGCAGACCTTCAATGTTGGGATGAATCATGGAGTCGTTCTGACGGGACATGGTGGACCTCCGAAGTCGGCTAAAGGTTATCGGCGTTCAGCTCGTGCTGCACCGATAATGCCCTGTATTTCAGCCACTGCTTGCTCAAAATCCTCGTTAATCACCACGACATCAGCCAATGCGGCCCCTTCGCGTTCTTCATCTTCGGCTTTGCGCAGACGCTCCACCACATGATGTTCAGGGTCGCCTCTTCCCTGAAGTCGTCGTTGTTGCTCTTCTCGCGAAGGTGGCCTGACAAAGACCAAAATCGCTTCGGGGTGACTCACCTTGACTTGCTGTGCTCCGTGTAACTCAATTTCAAGAACGATGTCTAATCCTGAGTCAACAGATGGACGTGGCGAACCGTACAGATTGCCTAAGAACTCTGTCCATTCAAGAAATCCGTCGTCAGCAATGTGTTGTTCGAATTCAGAACGAGAAACAAAAACATATGCGTCAGAAGATTCACCCTCGCGCTGGATGCGAGTTGTCCACGAGCGACTGAGCCATAGCGATGAGTCACGTTGAATCAATGCTTCAACAAGAGTGCCCTTCCCTGCACCGCCAGGGCCAGACACGATGACAATGATGGGATCGCTCATGATGATGACCCAACTGCATTGATAAGCGAACGACGTTGCAGGTCAGTGAGGTCACACACGCGTGACAAGGGCTCGATACCTAATTCGGCCATCAGCCGTCTGCCGGCCACTTTCCCTAACCCGGGAGCCACATCAAGAAGTTTCACGACATACACCTGCGACGTAAAAGACGAAGATGCAGCTTCAAGCACCACGCGTACATTTCCCGACGATGATTCATGGACAGCTGCGATACGAGCGTCGCGCAAGAGAACGACGGTCTCTCTATCAGTAGTCGTGCTTTCCATAACCCAATGATAGTTCCGAAGAAGGGCTCTTAACTGATATCAGCAACAATCAATTTCGGTGAACGGAGTTCACAATGCTTGACCAAGACTGTGCACCTAACCCATGAGCTTTTCTGGCTGCATCACAAGCGATTCGCCACGTTGCATCTGGACGAGCGAATGACGCTGTACCAATCTGCACGGCGTTCGCCCCCGCCATCATCATTTCCAGTGCATCAGCAGCAGAAGCAACACCGCCAACTCCGATGATGGAGATATCTGGTAACGCAAGTCGCACATCATGAACTGCGCGGACTGCAATCGGGTGAATGGCAGAGCCAGATAATCCGCCGCCGCCGTTTCCGAGCGTTCGCTGTGAAGTTCGCACATCTATCTGCATACCGAGCATGGTGTTGATCAGAGTGACTGCACTTGCTCCAGCATCGGACACTGTTGTAGCGACTTCCACAATGCGATCTGTATTCGCGCTCAATTTCGCCCACACAGGAACACGTGACTGAGCACACACTGCTGAAATAATGCTTCCTGCAAGCGATGCATCATGGGCAATTATCCCGGAGCGACCTTCAAGATTTGGACATGAGAGGTTTACTTCTATTGCTGCGATTCGATTTCCGGCGGCTACTAACTGTTCAGCAGCCAGAACATATTCATGAACGCTGCGGCCCCAAATACTTGCCACCACAGTGGCTCCTGCAGATTCCAACTTAGGCAACGATTCATGCACCCATGCCACGACACCTGGGCCTTGCAATCCGACTGCATTCATCATTCCACTTGAAGCGACATGAACTCGGGGCGACGGATTACCGTCCCACGGCTCGTGAAATAAACTCTTGACAACGACTGCGCCCAAACGATCAAGTGGCATGTACCCACCGAGTTCAATATCTTTTCCACTGGTACCTGATGCAGTCATAAAGGGATTAGAAAGTTGAACTCCCCCTATGACTACTCCACCCATCTGTTCGAGATAACGCGCACCGCGTCGCTTATTCATGCTCGGCCGTGATATTCCTGCAGTGATCGCACTTCAACCTCGCTAGACCGTTGTTCCCATAAGCCGTTGACAGCTGCCAATGCCGCTTCAACAGTAGTAACCGATGATATTCCATTCGAGTTAGCTGCTTTTCGAATTGCTTCTCCGTCTTGACGAGATCCACGACCATGAGGGGTATTAACAACGAAACTGATGTCACCGTTGGCAACCAATTCGGCAGCATTCTCTAACGATGAACCTTCGATTTCGGACAACTTTCCAACAATCCGATCAACGGGCAGACCAAATTTGGCGAGATAATTCGCCGTTCCAGTTGTTGCAGCGATACCAAGACCCAGATCACGTAATCGCTTAGCCACCACTATTCCTGCTGGCTTGTCTCCATCATTGAACGACAGAAACACGGTTCCTGAAGTTGGCAACACTGTTCCCGCTGCAGTTTGTGATTTAACAAATGCCCGACCAAAGGTTCTGTCGATTCCCATTACCTCACCCGTTGACCGCATCTCTGGCCCGAGTGCAGTATCAACTTCAGGAAAACGATTAAACGGAAGCACTGCTTCTTTTACAGACACATGGCCCCCGGTGACAGGAGGAACAAGTAATCCTTCGATGCGCAATTCAGCAAGAGTTGCTCCCAGCATCACACGGCTAGCCACCTTTGCAAGTGGTACGCCAGTCGCTTTAGCGACGAACGGCACGGTACGAGATGCCCGTGGATTTGCTTCGATGACAAAGACAGTTGTGCCAAGAACAGCGAATTGCACATTGATAAGCCCTCGTACATCTAATGAGTTAGCAATCGATGTTGTGTACGCACTGATAACTTCAACAACCCATGCCGGAAGAGTCTGTGGCGGAATCGCACAGGCAGAGTCACCAGAGTGAACGCCTGCTTCTTCGACGTGTTCCATAACTCCACCGATCAGAACTTCACCTGTGTGGTCGCGAATGGCATCAACATCCACTTCAGTTGCGTCTTCTAAGAAGTGGTCGATAAGGACAGGGCGCTCTGCAGAGAGGCCGCCTTCTTTGCCAAGGCTTCCATCACGCGCCATCTGGTCCATGGCACTTTCCAACGCTTGGGCATCATGCACTATTTGCATTGCACGGCCACCCAACACATAACTCGGGCGAACTAACACCGGATATCCAACACGCTGTGCAATAACACTTGCTTCTGCAAACGTAACTGCGGTACCGCCCGGAGGCTGTGGAATCGACAAGGAATCACAAAGTTGATTCCACTTCTCACGGTCTTCTGCCAAGTCAATTGAATGAGGAGACGTGCCTGCGATCAAGGCAGGGTCAATAAGGCCAGACAACTTGAGCGGCGTTTGTCCGCCGAGTCCGACGATGACCTTTGGTGCAACACCTCCTGAAGCGAGAGTCTCTGCAGCAATAACGTTCAATACATCTTCTCGAGTGAGAGGTTCAAAGTAGAGACGATCGGACGTGTCGTAGTCGGTGGACACAGTCTCTGGATTGCAGTTCACCATTACTGTCTCGTATCCAGCTGCACGCAGAGCAAAACTGGCATGCACACAGCAGTAGTCAAACTCAATGCCTTGCCCAATTCGGTTCGGCCCAGAGCCAAGAATGATTACTCGTGGCTTACTAGACGGCCGTACTTCGTTCTCATCTTCATACGTTGAGTAGTGATAAGGCGTTTGCGCATCAAACTCTGCGCTACAGGTATCTACTGTCTTATAGGTCGGAATGATTCCGAGAGACTCGCGATAAGCACGCACAGTCATTTCATTTTCTTTCAGAACGTATGCGAGTTGACCATCAGAAAACCCAAGTCGCTTTGCACGACGCAAGTCGTGTCGACTCAATTCCTGAAGGGACTTCCCTTCCAACGAATGACGCTCCTCGATAATGATCTGCATCTGATCCAAAAACCACACGTCAATCTTTGTGGCATCGTGCACTCGATCAACGCCCATGCCTCGATGGAGAGCCTCGCCAACTTGGAAGATTCTCTCGGGCGTAGCGATGGCAGCCTTCTGCAAGAGTTCCGCATCACTGAGACCGTCGTACAACGATTCCCCACTGTCACAATTCAGGCCTAAACGACCTTGCTCAAGAGATCGCAATCCCTTTTGCAGACTTTCTGGAAAAGTTCGCCCAATGGACATCACTTCGCCAACACTTTGCATCTGTGTACCCAAAACACCTGATGTGCCTGGCAGTTTCTCAAAAGCCCACCGAGGGATCTTTGTCACCACATAGTCAATGGTTGGTTCGAAACTTGCAGGAGTCATCTTCGTGATGTCATTCGGGATCTCATCAAGCGTGTACCCAACAGCAAGTTTTGCGGCAATTTTTGCAATGGGAAAGCCCGTAGCTTTTGAAGCCAAGGCTGAAGAACGCGACACTCGTGGGTTCATCTCAATAACGACGAGATCACCGTTCGCAGGATTTAGCGCGAACTGAACGTTCGAACCACCTGTTTCCACACCAACGCGGCGAATGCATGCGAACGCCGCATCACGCATCTTTTGGTATTCCACATCCGACAGCGTTTGTGCAGGAGCAACCGTTATTGAATCGCCAGTGTGGACACCCATGGGGTCAAAGTTCTCAATGCTGCAGATGATGACGCAGTTGTCAGCATGATCGCGCATCACTTCTAGTTCGTACTCTTTCCACCCGACGATTGAGGTCTCTACGAGGATTTCACGAATAGGGCTTGCATCGAGACCATTAGACGCAAGAACAAGGAACTCTTCCATCGTGTTTGCGATTCCGGTTCCACGTCCGCCAAGAATGTACGCGGGACGAATGATGACTGGAAGTCCGATTTCCTTCAAGACTTCTGTTGCCTCGTCCATATTGTGAGCAATGCCACTGTGAGGGACACTGAGTCCAATTTCAATCATGGCTTGTTTGAATTTGTCGCGGTCTTCTGCAGTAGCGATTGCTTCTGCATTTGCACCAATCAGTTCTGGAGTTCCCGGAACACCCACGAGTCCTTTTTCAAAAAGCGCCATCGCCAAGTTCAGACCTGTCTGGCCACCAAGTGTCGGCAACACCGCATCTGGTTTCTCGCGTTCAATAATGCGAGCCAATATTTCCGGGGTCAGTGGTTCTATGTAGGTGCGGTCTGCAAAGTCAGGATCCGTCATGATTGTGGCGGGGTTCGAGTTAGCCAGAATGACTCTGTAGCCCTCTTCCTTCAGCACTCGACACGCCTGGGTTCCGGAGTAGTCGAACTCGCATGCTTGTCCGATGACAATTGGACCAGATCCGATAATCAAGATTGTGTGTAAATCATTACGGCGAGGCATTATTTCTTCTCCATGAGTTCTGCGAATTGTCCGAATAGGTATTGACTGTCGTGTGGACCAGGCCCAGCTTCTGGGTGGTACTGCACACTGAATGCACGAAGGTCACGAAGGCGCATGCCCTCGTTGGTGTGGTCATTGAGATTCACGTGAGTGATGTCTGCGACTCCGGCCAACGAATCGGGATCAACACAGAAGTTGTGGTTTTGACTGGTGATTTCCACTGTTCCGGTAGCGATGTGGCGCACGGGATGATTAGCTCCGTGATGGCCAAAGGGCAGCTTGAAAGTATGGCCACCAAATGCTCGCGACAACAATTGATGCCCGAGGCAGATTCCGAAGGTTGGTACACCTGCTTCAACAATCGAACGAATTGCTGCAGTGGCCCCGCCAACCATCTCAGGGTCTCCTGGACCATTTGATAAGAAAACTCCAGAAGGCGACATTGCCAACACTTCTTCAGCTGTAGTGCTGGCTGGAACAACAGTGACCGTTGCTATACCGGAGAGATGACGAAGGATCGTTGTCTTAATTCCGAAGTCATACGCAACCACATTGAACTTGCCGTCACCCACTGTGTATGCCTGTGGTGTTGTTACTTCTGATACCAAGTCGATTCCAGACGTTCCCTTTTCATTTTTTGCTGCAGCGAGCAACGATGCTTGGTCAGCTGTTCCGAAAGCGCCACGCAGCGAGCCTGAGTCACGGAGAAGTCGTGTAAGGCGTCGAGTATCAAGACCTGCAACTCCTGGCAGCTTCTGTGCTTTCAACATTGCGTCAAGGTCTGTTTCGCTACGCCAATTGCTATGGCGACGCGCCATGTCACGCATGATGACACCACGTGCAAATGTGCCACGTGACTCTGAGTCAATTGGTGTGACGCCGTAGTTACCAATGTGCGATGTAGTGAAGGTGATGATCTGACCTGCATACGACGGATCTGTAAAGACTTCTTGATATCCGGTCAGGGCCGTGTGAAAAACAACTTCGCCAGCGGCGATTCCGTTCTCTGGCATATATCCCACAGCGTCTCCTTCAAAGACTGAACCGTCTTCAAGTACGAGTGCAATGTTTGTAATGTCGGTACTCACGCGAGTGCCTTCCCTTCCTGCACGACCAATTGGCCGTTATATATCGTGTGCCGCACGCGGCCACGAAGCTCCATGCCGTGATACGGCGTATTAGTGCTGCGACTTGCTAGCTCATCTCGAGAAACGGACCACACAGTGGTGGTGTCCCATACAGCGATATGGGCTGGCTCCCCTACAGCTACGGGGCGACCTTGATGGTCAGAGATATTTGCAATGACTGCCGGATTCCATGACATCAGTGCAGCAATCTTCTGTGGTGACAACGAGAGTGCGGTATTTACTACCCCAAGAGCTGTTTCAAGACCAAGCATCCCCGGTGGCGCAGTGTCGAGTGTTTCTTCTTTAGTGTGACCAGCGTGCGGCGCATGATCAGTAGCGATTGCATCAATGGTTCCGTCTGCGAGACCTTCATGCAATGCATGGATGTCAGCCATGGTTCGCAGTGGTGGATTCACCTTGAAGATCGGATCAAACCCAGAAAGCAGTTCATCCGTTAGCGATATGTGATGAGGCGTAACTTCGGCTGTCACAGGAAGCCCCTCTGCCTTAGCTGCGCGCACCAATTCGACACTTCCCTTTGTAGAGAGATGCATGAAATGTTCCCGTGCTCCCGTCATCCGCACAAGCTGAATATCGCGTCGGACCATTTCTTCTTCGGCTGCTGATGGCCAACCAGGTACACCCATTGCGGAACAACATGCTCCGTCGTGCATCACAGCTCCGACAGTCATACTTGCAACTTCGCAATGTTGAGCCAAAGTGAGATTCAATCGTTTCGCAATCATCAGCGCGCGCTGCATGACAAGCGCATCTTGCACACCAGTGCCGTCATCAGTAAACAAAGTGACGCCCTCTTTGGCAAGTTGTTCATAAGGAACCAACTTCGAACCCGCACGTCCGACCGTAATGCACCCCGAGGGAATGACTTCACACAATCCCACTTCACGTCCGCGATTGCGAACGAACTGAACCGTTTTCACATTGTCCTGAGCGGGGTCCGTGTTTGGCATCGCCACTACTGCGGTGAAGCCACCTAGTACGGCCGCCCGGCTGCCCGATTCAATGGTCTCAGCTTCTTCTTTACCTGGTTCACGCAAGTGCGTATGCAGATCGACGAAACCAGACGAAATGAAGCATCCGGCTGTTTCTAGTACGACATCACCCGTGAGACCATCTCCGATGGCTTCAATCACGCCGTTCGCAATGCGCACGTCGGCAACAAACACAGAATCAGGATTCACTACTGTTGCACCGCGAATAACTATTGATTGATTCTTGGCGCTCATGACTCGGCCCCGTTCGACAATGTGGTCGTGGCATCGCCACCAAGAAGGCTGAAGAGCACTGCCATACGAATCGAGATTCCGTTCGTTACTTGTTGCAATATTCGTGAGCCCGGAACCATAGATGGGTCGACAACCATCTCGACTCCTCGATTGATGGGACCAGGATGAAGCAGCAACGCATGGTCTTGCATTCGCGCAGCGCGCTCGGGCGTCAGTGCAAACAGTGAACCGTATTCACGAAGACTCGGCATCTGGGCTGCATCCATTCGTTCACGTTGTATGCGAAGCATGTACACCACGTCGACTACGTCAATCACTTCATCGAGGGATTCAGCGGTAGTGACGCCCCAACCTTCAAGCGAACTTGGCAAAAATGCAGCGGGAGCCACTAACACGACCTTCGCTCCAAGACGCGTGAAAACATCGATGTCGCTGCGAGCGACTCGTGAATGTTTGATATCTCCCACGATCGCCACGGTGCGGCCTTGCATTGAATTCAGTTCCTTGAAGTTGCGAGTAATTGTGTAGGCATCAAGAAGAGCTTGCGTTGGGTGCTGATGCCAGCCATCACCAGCATTAATGACCGATGCCTCTGTCCATTGCGTGATTTGCTGCGGAGCTCCACTTGATTTATGACGAATCACAAACGCATCAACTCCCATCGCAGACAGAGTCTCAATGGTGTCGCGCAAACTTTCACCCTTGTTGACACTTGAAGAGCTAGCAGTAAAGGTCATCACTTCTGCCGACAGACGCGTTGCTGCTGTTTCAAAACTGAGACGGGTTCGCGTTGAATCTTCAAAAAACACACTGGCGACCGTGCGACCCCGCAACGCTGGCACTTTCGGAACTGCTCGAGCATTTATCTCTGCCATGTGATCGGCCATTGCCAAGATCGAGACGATTTCTTCGGTGCTGAGATCGCGGGTTGACAAGAGATGCTTCATAATGGCTCCCCCGTAGCAGCGACCACTGTTACCCCGACGGGACCAACACTGACTTCATCAGAGAAATGTGTAGGAATGTTTTTCCCGACATAATCAGGTCGAATCGGCAATTCACGGTGACCGCGATCAACCATGACCGCCAACTGCACGGCACGAGGACGCCCATGGTCGTTCAGTGCTTCCAAGGCCGCACGCACCGTACGTCCCGTGAACAACACATCATCAACAAGTACGACAGTTCGTCCGGTCAGATCGACAGGAATGTCGGTGGGAGCAGACAGAACAATGGGGCGAAGACTGAAGTCGTCTCGATACATAGAAATGTCTACGGCTCCGAGAGGGACGGAGACCTCTGGTGAAATCTGTGCGATGTTCTCGTGCAGACGACTGGCTATCCACGTTCCGCCTGTTTGCATGCCGACAATCACCACATCGTTTAAATCAGGATTGCGTTCAACGATCTCGTGAGCGATGCGCTTCAACGCTTTATCAACATCCGTGACTCCGAGAATTTCAGAAGAGACGGTCGACGTTGAGTTCATTGAACCAGTGCCCCTGGAAGGACGGGCATGAAAAACGCCCCTCGTGAGGGGCGTGCGTGCATGAAGAATCGAGCCATATTGTCCTTCCGTTCGAGCCTCACAGGACTCGTTTTACGGTCGTCCACACTGTAGCACTGATCGAGCGGTCTGCGCTAGGGGTGATTTCGGGCAAATAACTGCCAATACGTATTCGCCCTGTACTCATGGAAATCAGCTGAGACACTGTTCCAGTCTGTGAGGTTCTGACCATCGAGATTCCGAGGCAGAAGGACATATTCAATGCCTTCTGCCAAGGGACTGCGTTGCCCTTCCGTCGACGTGTCTGGCCCGTACATCACGATACGAAACGGATTCGGGAATTGGTAAATCTCTTTCCGATGCGCCAAGTGAGGAGCTGTCGAATACAGGACCGAGATCTTGGCATCTTTCGGAACATAGCCATACATCTCGTTAGCAGCCAAAGCAACCGGATGCTGGGCTCCCCAATGTGGATACTCATCCATACGAAATGGCACATACGACCACAACGAAGCGCACCATAAAGAACTAACAAGCACAACCGCTACCAAAATGCGTCGCATACCCATACCTACGCGACCCAATCCCACTATGACGGCAATCAACAGTGCAGGAACTGCCACTAACGAATAGTGATACTCGATGTGAAATTGGTACCAGAAATTGCTGACCGTATTGCCAACCAGCACGAGCGCGCTCACCATTGCCACTTCAGGAGCCAACAGACTAAGCATTGCAAAGGGAGCGAACATCTTCCACCAATACATGACTCTTCCCTCGGAGGTGAGATAGCGAAATACGTTCGTCGGGTTGGTGACGCTCTCTTTGATGAAACCTGTAATTCCGCCGAACGGAATTCTCCATCCGTTGCGAGTAGGAACACCGATCAGATTTTTCATCAAGACGAACATTCCGAGCAAGGCCGCGGTAATTCCGGCAGTGACAGTAAGAACCCCACGTCGCGTATCGCCGCGCATCGCTACCAACGCGCCAAGCGGCACAATTACCAACAGCACGTCTTCTTTCACTAAAAGACACAACGCCACTGCAACCCAGTACCAACCCCACCGTTTCGATAGAGCCGCGACAATGGCGACCGGGACAAAGAGACCGAGAAAAGAATCTGGGTGATAATTCTCAAAGATTGTGCCGTTCACTGCCGGATTTACCAGCCACACGATTGCAAACAAGCAACCCATCACTGCACTATTCAGATGACGACGTGCGAAGAAGAAGATCGGCAATGCTCCAGCCGCGACGACGAAAGACTGTAGAGCCAACAAGGTTTCTGTACCTGGCCAGATCCAGTACAACGGGGCGACGAATATCAGAATGAGTGATGCGTGATCACCAAACAAATTTCGACCCATCAGTGTCACAAATGGTGCATGAAAACGCGACAGCAACCACACGCCCTGGTCATACAAACCAACGTCGTAGGAGGAAGTCCCTAATCCACGATGAATATCCCACTGCAGACGAGTTGTTGCAACGGCGTGAATAACGCAAAGACCAATAACCAGGATTGTCCATGGGGAAATGCCCATAATTCTGGAACGCAACGTGGGGACTGCAGCACCAACGTCGTCTTGACTCATGAGTCAATAATTACAGAACAGGGCGAGCAGTTTTTGCCACCGCCGCAAGCACCCCATTGACGAAGCGCCCTGAATCATCTGTGGAGAAGCGCTTTGCCAATTCAACAGCTTCATCAATAACCACCGCAATCGGGACATCTGGTCGAGATGTCAGTTCATAGATGGCTAGTCGAAGAATGGCACGATCGAGGGCTGGCATGCGATCAAGCGCCCATCCCTTTGCGTGCAAAACGATTGCCTCATCAATGGCAACACGATGGGTCTCGATACCGTTCAATAATTCACCGGTGAGATCTGCAGATGCGACTCCCCGGTCAGCC
>WLSJ01000027.1 GCA_009705865.1 Actinomycetota bacterium
CAAGCATCTGCAACTCGCACGGGTGGCCCGAAAGACCTTGAAGCCGCATTTGGCCCATTGAACAACCAGAATCAATTAGCGCGTGTTGCAGGTTTTGTTGATCGCACTCCGAAACATGCTCGCGTTGTTACTGATGGAGAACGCCAAGGAAACGACGGATACTTCTTTACGCCAACAGTTATTGCAGACCTCAAGCAAGACGACGAAATGATCCAGAACGAAATATTTGGGCCGGTTATCACTGTGCAGCGTTTCTCTGATGAAGACGAAGCACTGCGCTGGGCTAACGGAGTCGAATACGGACTTGCGTCATCAGTCTGGACACGAGACTTTGGCCGTGCAATGCGTATGGCCAAGCATCTTGATTTCGGTTGTGTGTGGATCAACACTCATATTCCGGTTGTTGCTGAAATGCCACACGGTGGGTACAAGAAGTCCGGATACGGAAAAGACTTGTCGGCGTATGCACTTGATGACTACACACGCATCAAGCACGTGATGGCAAACCTCGAAAGCTAATTCGTTTTAACGATTTTGGTATTGGCGCCAGGCTTCAGTAAACACTGTGGTCAGTGTTGATCGAATAAATTCAAGTTCTTGTTCACCGCAAACCAAAGTGGGGGACAAAACGATTACAGGGTCGGCTCGATCATCTGCGCGACAAATCAGCCCGGCGTCATAGATCATTGGTGACACAACTGTGCGCAGGAGCCATTCGCTTTCTTCGTCTGTGAAAGTTTCGCCTGTCTCAGAGTTGCGTACTAACTCTGCAACGCGGAAATATCCGCACCCTCGCACGTCACCAACGATGGGTAATGTGCCAAGAGATGCCATGACGTCATCGAACAACGCTTCGTGACGCAGAACATTTCCGCACAGATCTTCGCGTTCAATGACATCGATATTCGCAAGTGCGACTGCGCAGCTCACTGGATGTCCTCCGAATGTGTGCCCATGCAAAAAGACTCTGTTTCCTTCTTCAAGAAATGGTGCTGCGACTCTGTCGCTCACAAGTACGCCGCCTAGTGGGGAATACCCACTAGTGACACCCTTGGCAAAGGTGATCATGTCTGGTTGGTAGCCGAATCGGTCAGAGCCAAACATGTGACCAAGACGACCAAAGGCGCAAATGACTTCATCTGACACAAGCAGGATGCCGTATTTGTCGCACGTCTCGCGTACGCGTTTCCAGTAACCATCGGGCGGCACAAGTGCGCCTCCGGTGTTTTGTACCGGTTCCATAATGACCATCGCGATGGTGTCGGGACCTTCGGCAATGATGCGACGTTCTAAATCATCGGCGCAATCAAGTGTGCATGACTCAAGTTGAGAACAAGTGTCGCATCGGTAATGGTTTGTGTTGCGAATCTTCAGAGCGTTTGGAAGAAGCGGCTCGAATGGTTCACGCAGAGCTTGAATACCAGTGATCGACAATGCACCCATTGATGTGCCGTGATACGAGTAATCACGACTAATTACTTTTCGGCGCTGTGGTTGACCGACGGCTGCAAAGTATTGAATTGCTAGTTTCCAAGCAGCCTCAACTGCCTCGCCACCACTAGTAGTAAAGAACACACGGTTGAGATCTCCGGGAGCTAGGTCAGCGAGCCGTCCAGCAAGTCGTGCAGCTGGTTCTGTTGCGTAATTCCAGATAGGGAAGTAAGCGAGCTTCTCGGTCTGTGCACGAGCTGCTTCGGCAAGCTCTGTGCGTCCGTGTCCGATGTTGACAGTGAAGAGGCCACTGAGACCATCGAGATACTTGCGACCCTGTGCGTCGTATACGTAGGCACCTTGGCCGCGATCGATGATGGGCAGCCCATCGCGTTGAACGCCCGCGAGACGAGTGAAGTGACCCCAGAGATGACGCTGAGCGAGGTGCTCAATCTCTTCGAAGTCGGAGGGGTCCATATATGAACACTAGATTGCGGCCTCGTAACGTGAAGACTGAATTCCGGACTCGTGATTCCGCCCATAGCGGTTCAAGGTGCCTATGATTTGAACGACAGTAAAGGTGGTGGTCCAGTGGCAGATGAGCGTGGGTCAGTTGAACTCGTCAATGTGACGAAGAAATACGGTGATGTGGTTGCGGTTGATTCCATGAACCTCACTGTTCGTCCCGGCGAATTCTTATCGTTGTTGGGCCCGAGCGGTTGTGGGAAAACAACAACATTGCGCATGCTTGCGGGTTTTGAACAACCAAACGCTGGACATATTCGCATTAACGGTCTTGAAGTGCAGAATATTCCTTCATATAAGCGCGAAGTCAACACTGTGTTTCAGCACTACGCACTATTCCCACACATGACTGTTGCAGAAAATGTGGCGTACGGGCTCAAGCAATCAGGTACACCTAAGAGCGAGATTGCAACGCGTGTTGCCGAAGCTCTTGACATGGTGCAAATGTCAAAATTAGCTGAACGTCATCCTCGCCAAATGTCTGGTGGACAGCAGCAGCGCGTCGCCGTGGCCCGTGCACTAGTGAATCGCCCAAGCGTTCTTCTCCTTGATGAACCCCTCGGAGCTCTTGACCGAAAACTGCGTGAAGAGATGCAGATCGAACTAAAGCTTCTTCAGAGTCGTCTCGGAATCACGTTTGTGTTCGTCACTCACGACCAAGAAGAAGCAATGTCGATGTCTGATCGCATTGCCATCATGCTTGATGGTCATATAGAACAACTGGGCGATCCTGAAACTGTGTACGAGCATCCTTCATCTGCTTTCGTGGCGGGCTTCATCGGTCGAAACAACTTCTGGACTGGCGTTGCCACCGAAGACGGTGCCATTGCAGATGATGGAACCGTCTTCATTGCATCGCGCCCCGAAGAAGATGTTCCTAACGGTGAAGACACGCTGTCGGCAGTGCGCCCAGAGTGCATAGTGCTTGCGTCGGAACGCCCAGCGCAACAACACAATGTCGTGCAGGCAACCGTGTCCGGAATCTCCCATTTTGGTGACGTGCGGCAATACGTAGTTACCGCGGGAGACCGCGACCTCATTGTCATGTCGCCGCGCACCAGTACTAACCGCCCGGCCCTGGGTG
Organism: Actinomycetota bacterium; assembly: GCA_009705865.1. Lineage (GTDB taxonomy): Bacteria > Actinomycetota > Acidimicrobiia > Acidimicrobiales > Ilumatobacteraceae > UBA2093. The sequence continues at coordinate 3,041 of WLSJ01000027.1, forward strand.
ACTCAGTCTGGTGCTCGTGGGCGCCCGAAGAGGTGTACCTGTTCTCTGCTCGCCAAGCCAGTGTCGTCATGTCGGAAGCCCACAACGACTAGACCGCTTGGTCTGCCTCGTCCACCTACTAGGTTGTCCCTAGTACAGATCTCTTACAACCAATTACCTAAGGAGAAACCACATGACACAGGAACTACGAATTCTTGCCCCCGACAGTTTCCGCGACAAACTCAATCGTCGCGCATTCATCAAAGCGGGTACCGCAACTGCTGGTATGGCAGTGGTGTTGATGGCATGTGGCGGATCAGATACTGCTTCTCCCGACACAACAGCAGCAGCTGGTGGTGGCGAGAAGCTGGCAACGGGTGACTGGAGTCGCGTCATCAATAAGAGCTCAGGCACATTGGCGATGTACACATGGGGTGACTACGACGATCCAGAGCTCGTCGGTGCATTTGCTGAATCAAGTCTTGGCGTAAAGATGAAAGTTGACTACTTCGGTAGCAACGAAGACCTCATCACCAAGTTGTCAGCAGGCGGCGGCAAGAGCAGTGGTTTTGACATCGTTGTTCCAACTGGACCGTACATCGTGCAAATGATTGAAAAGGGTCTCATTGAGAAGTTCGACAAGACTCTTCTTCCAAACATGGTCAATGTTGACGATGCCTTCCTCAGTCAAGCATGGGACAAGAACAACGAATACTCAGTATGTAAGAACTGGGGCACTACCGGTTTCTTCTATGACACAACAAAGATCAAAAAAGAGCTCAACACCTGGCAAGACTTCCTTGATGCATGCATGGGCGAAGCAAGTGGTCAGTGCGCAGTGATTGATGCTGCTCCTAACTACGCAGGTCCATATTTCTGGTCAAACGGAATCGACTGGAACACTGAGGACAAAGCATCGCTTGATGCAGCTGAGAAGTTCCTCGTTGAGGAGCTAGCTCCACATATCAAGGCATTTGACAGTTACCCAAGTACCAAGCTTGCTGAAGGTGCCTACACCTTGGCCATGGCATGGAATGGTGACGCTCGTCAGGCATATGTTCGAATCAAAGATGCAGGCGGTACGCCAGAAAATTGGCGCTGGGTTCTCGGAGCTCCTGACACTGAACTGTTCATGGATACGTTCTGTATCGCCGCTGGTTCTCCGAACATCGAGGCTGCGCATTCATGGATCAACTGGATTTTGATACCAGAGAACTCCATCAGGGATCTTTCGTACCACGGCTACAACACAGGAATGAAGAACATGGAACAACTCATTTCTGAATTAGCTCCTGATCTTGTGGATGGCGACATGATTTTCTTCAAGCCAGAAGAAGTAAAGACCATGCATACGCAAATCTTGAATACTTCAATTGACCGCTTGGTCGACATCTTGAATAAAGCTAAAGCCAAGGCTGGAGCCTGATAAGGGTGACCGCACCGGTCGCAACCACCTATCGCAAACGGCTGCGAGCTCCTAAGTTCGCACTCGCCTTACCGTCGATTATCTGGTACCTGCTGTTTTTTGCTGTACCGATTGGGTTCATTGTCGTTTATAGCTTTGCTGCAAAAGACGGTTCGAAGTTAATTCCCGTTGACTTCGGCCATTTATCAGGCGCCAATTATTCGCATGTTTTTGACGAGACCTTCTTTAAGGTGTTCAAGTCAACGTTACGAATATCAACCATCGCAACAATTGGTTGTTTAGTCATTGGTTTACCAGTTGCGTATTTCGCTGCGTTCAAGGTGCCCGAAAAATGGAAAGCAATCATTCTTGCTTTGGTGGTGGTCCCTAGTTTCACCAGCTTCCTGATTCGTACGGTCGCATGGCGCATCCCGCTTGCACCGAACGGTTTCTTTTCGAAGTGGCTTGTTGATATGGGCTGGATTGGTACGCAAGGAATCCAAATTCTTGAAACACCGTTAGCAGTTCAAGTAGCAATCATCTACAACTACCTGGGCTTTATGATCCTGCCGTTGTTTGTTGCGCTCGATCGCATCGATATTCGTATGCGTGAGGCAAGTAAGGACCTAGGCGCTGGACGAGTCGCAACGTTCTTTGGTGTGACCTTGCCGTTAGCTGGTCCTGGCATTATCGCTGGCGTTCTGCTGACATTCATCCCAATGTGTGGCGACTATGTCACCGCCACTGTGCTTGGTGGCGCAAAGGGAAACATGATTGGGTCCATGATTGCATCGCAATTTAGTGGCGCTCAAAACTGGCCACTTGGTTCGGCAATGGCGATTCTGATGATCGGCGCAGTATTGCTGTCAATGGTTGTCGGCGCAGGAATCGTGTGGTTGATTACTTGGGTGTTGAAACATCCAACACCAATCTCTATCCGTATCAAGCATGCGATGCATCAGCGTTCTGTGGAAAAGACACGTGAGGGGAAGTCGTCGTGGTTCAAATTCGATGTATTGCCGATTGCCCTTAGTGCGTGGACCATACTCGTCTTGATTTTCTTGTTCATTCCCATCATGCTCGTGGTCTTGCACTCATTCAATGGTGGCAGTTCGTTCACAATTTGGTCGGGAAATCCTGGCACTAAATGGTGGGACGAATTGTTTGACGGCTCAGTTGCGTGGGCGGTGCTTGCCCGGTTCGCTGCACTGTTTGTGATTTCAGTTGTTGCCCGAAATGTATTGATGCGCACCACCAAAATTTCTCGTCGTTTGTTGAACTGGTCTGGACCTATTGCTCTCTTGCTGGCATTTGTCATCAACGGCTTGTCAACTAATTGGTACGAAACAGTTTTTGGTTTCGCCAGCATTGGTGATGCAATTCGCAACTCGTTCATTGCTGCGTTTGGCGCCACAATCTTGGCCGTCATTCTTGGTGGGTTTGCTGGCGTGGCGCTTGCGCGTCGCCCAGGTGTGTGGACCAAAGTCTTTATGGCAACCGTGTTTCTTATTTTGGTAACGCCAGAAATTATGGATGCCATTGCGCTTGCAACATGGTTTCCACGTGTTGCAGATTTCCCACTTATCGGGTATCCGTTTAAACATGGATGGGGGCCGTTTAATGGCGGCATGAACAAACTCTGGGTCGGTCAGTCGCTGTATGCCAGCGCTGTTGTCACTCTGATTGTTCGCGCACGACTTGCAGGACTTGATGAAGCACTTGAAGAAGCTGCAGCAGACTTGGGTGCGCCACCGGCGCGTGCATTCCGCCAAATCACATTGCCGCTGATTTCTTCTGCTCTCATCGCTGGTGGTTTGTTGTCATTTACGTTGTGTCTCGACAATGCGGTCATCTCCACATTGATTAGCGAGGCTGGCTCTACGACATTCCCAGTAGCTCTATTGGGTGCGACTCGAAGCACCATTAAGCCGTTCTGGGGGGTAGGTGCAGTGATTTTGTTCTGTGTCACTCTTGGCGCGCTGTGGTTCGTCACTGTTGTATTACGCAGGTCGGGTAGTTCGTCGAGTGAAATCGCAGCGACCCTTGCGGGTAGTTGACGTAGCGTTACACGTATATGGAACCTCCGAGTAGTCGCGCAATAGCCGTACAACCGCCCACGTCGCCCGATTGGGTGCGTGAAGCAGTCATCGCTGGTGGTGGCCACATAGTGGAACCAGAAGCAGCAACGGCCATCGTGTGGACCGCTGCACGTGACGCAAACGGATTGCGTGAAATTCTTGATGCAAATGATCATCTGGAATGGGTACAGGTTCCGTTTGCCGGAATCGAAAACTTTGTCCCCGTACTTGATGATGATCGCGTCTGGACATGTGGCAAAGGCGTGTATGCAGAACCCGTCGCTGAACATGCATTAGCTCTTGCGCTAGTCGGAATGCGACACGTCGCTGCGTACTCGCGTGCCACGCAATGGACTGGTCCAGCGGGCAGAAATTTGTTGGGCGCTTCGGTCACCATCGTTGGTGGTGGAGGAATTACTGAGTCATTGATTCGTTTACTCACTCCATTCAATTGCAACATCACAGTCGTGAGGCGTTCTGTTGAAGAAGTAGAAGGTGCAGACACGGTTGTTGGGCAAGAGAATCTTGTCGATGCACTGGTGGGAGCAGATGTTGTGTTCTTGGCATTGTCGCTGACACCTGAGACCGTGGGACTAATCGCTAGGCCCGAACTTGAGGTGATGGAACCTCATGCGTGGATTATCAACGTTGCTCGTGGTGGACACATCGTGACTGAAGACTTGGTCTGGGCGCTTGAGAACAACGTCATCGGGGGAGCAGCACTAGATGTCACAGACCCGGAGCCGCTGCCAGACGGTCATCGGTTGTGGTCGCTCGCTAATTGCATCATCACCCCTCACGTGGGAAATACTCCGGAAATGGCAGTGCCACTGCTGTCGGCGCGCATTACAGAGAACGTAAAGAGATACATCAACGACGAGCCACTCGTTGGGCTTGTCGATGTTCGACTGGGTTACTAGTTGATGATGGTCACAATGACCGTCATTCGGAACTATCGTTCGCACTGTGCGTAAGTTATGTGAAAGACCCGGATGTGCCGGTCTTGCAGAGGTGTCCTATGGCATCGACAAAGCACAACTCTTGGTGTGGGTAGACAATCGAGCAGTTCCAGAACGTGAGCTTGCAGGACGTTTATGTCGCCGGCACGCCAATGCGCTGAGTGTTCCTCGTGGCTGGACCATTGATGATCGCCGTGATGCAGTTCCGAAATTGTTTCGCGTCGCTGATGAGCCAGAGAAGCAGCCTGTTGCTCGCAAGAAGCGTGAAAGCGCAAAGAAGCCTGAAAGAGAACGACCATCGCTCTTTGAAGGAAATCCAGACCCAGACGAAACACAAGCAATTCCTTGGTCTCCGCGGTTAGCAAAAACTGTCTCTTCTGATGATGACCAACCAGTGTTTGGGCGACTTCTTGGTCGCGCCTTTGGTTACGAACCCAAAGACGAATAGAACTATGCGTTATTCATCAACAGTGCAACTGTCGGTCGGCCCTGCAGTCGTGTATCCATTCGTGTTCAACCTTTCTCGATATGTCGAATGGATGCCTATGGTGCATGGAGTCGAAGAAGTTAGTGATGACGTGTGGGTTGTCGAATTGCGGGCCAAGGTTGGGGTGTTTGCCAGATCGAAACGTTTACGCATGAGACGAACAGTGACATCGCCAAGCATGCTTGTATTTGAACGTGATGAAGTAGATGGTCGCAAGCATTCGCCATGGGTGATGACAGTGTTGGTGACACCTACAGAATCCGGAAGCGCAGTGACCATTGATTTGTCGTATGGCGGAACGCTATGGACCGCCGGCGTATTAGATCGGGTACTGGCGTCACAAGTAGAGGCGGGCAAAGCCGCACTAGCGCGTGTGGCTTACGGGGCGTAAGCCGAGTATCTGCCGTTGGCCCGCTGTTCAAGGGTCAGAGTTGTACCGAAGCAGGCAGTGAGTGATTCTGAACTCAACGTTTCACGCAATGGACCAGCTGCAACAATTTTCCCATCTCTCATAAGAGCGCAATGTGTTGTACTGAGTGGAATTTCATCAACATGATGAGTAACAACAACCGATGGCAGCAGTGGATTGTTGTTTGAAAAAGAGTGCAATAACTGAATCAAATTTTCTCTACCGCCGAGGTCTAAGCGAGCAGTCGGTTCGTCAAGGAGCAAAGCAATTGGGTTTGTCATTAATGCTCGGGCAAGAAGTACTCGCTGTTGTTCTCCCGACGATAATGAACCAAGTTCGCGTTCTGCACACCACGCAACATCAAGACGTGTAAGACACTCGATTGCATTGTGTCTGTCTTCGTCTGTATACGAATGCCACCATGTTTCAAGCGCTCCATACTTAGCCGACATCACTACTTGTGTCGCAGTCAGGACTGGGCGTATTTCTGCTGCAAGAGATGCCGACATGTACGCAATACGAGGCCGAATGGGTCGGATATCAAAAGTTCCCAGTTCTTGTCCCTGGACTAAGAATTTCCCTGATGAAGGATGAAGATACAACGCCAGAACTCGCAGCAAAGTGGTCTTACCGCTACCATTCGGCCCAAGAATGACCCACCGATCAGTTGAGTGAACAGTCAGAGAAGCCGAATCAAGAATGGTTCGCCCATCTCGGACGATAGAAACGTCGGTCGTTTGTAGAACTGGAAAATTCTTGATGTCGTTCGGCACGAATACACGGTATCTGGCGTGGCAGAGTAGAGGAATGGCAAAGGGGACCAACACTGAATTGCAACAGGGTCTTGCCGCCGTTATGGAGACAGAGTCCATTACGGATTTGCAGCGACTGTCGGGTGGCGCCTCTCGCGAGACGTGGAGATTCAAGGCCGGCAACTCTGATTATGTCCTTCAGCGGGTCCGTGCCGGAACTGTTGGAGGCTTTCAAGTAGAGCCGCGAGTGTTGGCAGTTGCTCACGAAGCCGGCGTTCCTGTTCCTGAGTTAGTGATTGATGGCGCCAACCGCACGGAACTCGGAGTGCCGTTCATGATTGTTCGTGCAGTTGAAGGTGAAACGATCGCCAGAAAAATTTTGCGTGACGATGAGTATTCCCGCGCTCGCGGAGCACTCACAACGCAGTTGGGCATCGCTGCAGCACGACTGCACCAGGTAGATCCCGCTCGTGTGCCGGGCTTGGTAGAAGATGATCAAGTGAATCGCTACACCACCATCTTGCAAGATCTGGGTGAACCTCATCCGGTGTTTGAAGCTGCGCTTCGATGGTTAGAACGTAATCGCCCTGATTCTGCAATGTCGTGCATTGTTCATGGTGACTACAGGCTGGGCAACATGATGGTGAATAGCGATGGGCTTGCTGCTGTCCTTGATTGGGAAATTGCGCACATTGGTGACCCAATGGAAGACCTTGGCTGGCTCTGTGTTCGCGCTTGGCGCTTTGGTGGTGCGTTTCCTGCAGCTGGCGTTGGCACCTATGACGAACTGTTAGATGCATACGCATCGGTTACTGGCGTTCGACCAGACCCAGATGTTCTTCGTTGGTGGGAAATTTTAGGAACAATGAAGTGGGGAATTATCTGCATCTCGCAAGCAGCGACTCATCTCACTGGCATTGTTCGCAGTCATGAATTGGCAGCAATTGGTCGACGCGTCTGTGAAAACGAATACGACCTGATTGATCTTTTATCGAAAGGTCCACAATGACAGCCCCTCATGACAGGCCGACAGCCGCAGAACTGCTTGAAGCGCTTCGAGAATGGATGGAACAAGACTTGTTCCCAGGTGTTGAAGGACGCCTTCAGTTTCATACTCGTGTTGCTATCAACATGGTTGACATCGTTGCTCGTGAATTAGAACTTGGCCCAGATCAGGTTGTGCGACATGACCAAGTCTTGGCTTCATTCGGCATGAAAGATGATGCAGAGTTGGCCGCAGCAATTCGTGCAGGAACTTTTGATGAAGAACTGCCTTCGGTCATGACTCGGTTGCTTCCGGTCGTTGAAGACAAATTACGAGTTGCTAATCCTCGTTATTTGCGCTGATTGCGCGACGCATTCAACGTGACTGGCTGACCAGCTGCTAATTGTCCACACGCAGCAGCAATTTCGGTGCCGCGATTTTGTCGCGTGGTTGCATTGACTCCAAGGTCGCGTAGAAGTCGTTGAAACGCTGCAACTCGACCAGGAGAACTTCCGACTGTTGGCCACCCCGGAGTGGGGTTGAGAGGAATGAGGTTGACGTGAGCTGCAGGCGAGAGTTGCAGACATAATTCTGCAAGTTCACGTGCATCTCGATCAGTGTCGTTCACTGCATCAATGAGCGCCCATTCAAAAGTGATGCGGCGGCCCTTTGTGAAGAGATATTCGCGACATGTTTCCATCAGCATCTTCAATGGATAACGCTCATTGATAGGCACAAGTTCTGTGCGTAGTTGGTCACGCGCAGCATGCAGCGACACTGCAAGATTTACAGGCAGAGGACGAGCTGTTAGCGCTTTGATGCCGGGGACAATGCCGACTGTAGAGATGGTGAGATGGCGGGCAGAAATTCCGATGTCTCCGTGAATTCGTTCAATAGCTGCCCACACGTTTGGTTCGTTAGCCAAAGGTTCACCCATGCCCATGAACACGATGTTGTCAATGCGACGGTTCTTTGTGGCTGCTTCGCGCGCGCTGCGCACTACTTGCTCGACAATTTCACCTGGGGAGAGTTGGCGATTAAAACCCGCTTGACCTGTTGCGCAGAAACCACACGCCATTGCGCAACCAGCTTGTGTGCTGACACATACTGTGGCGCGTTCGTCGTAATACATAAGTACTGTTTCGATTGGATGGTTGCCTTCGAGGAGGTGCCACAGAAACTTGATGGTGTCGCCATTTTCTGATGTCTCACGGCGAATCTCAATCAGACCTTCTGGTAATTCAGAATCAAGCTTTGCACGCAATGCAGCAGGAAGAGTCTGGATCTCTGACGGTTTCTTAAATTGCGTGTACATGCCAGACCACAGTTGGTCAAGTCGGTAGGACGCTTCGCCTTCAAGAATTGTTGCAATTTCGTCGCGGGTGGGATCGTAGAGAGTTGTCATTTGTTACTTTGCTGCCACGTCGCCCACAAAGGCGAGTTCACGGTGATGAGGGGTAAATCCGAGCGAAGTGTATACAGACATTGCGGGGGCATTGTCTGCGTCGACATACAACATTGCAAGCGGAAGATTTTGTTGAGACAAATGAGCTAGTCCTGCAATCGTCATTCGTTTACCGAGACCTGTACCTAGATAGGCCGGGTCAACGGCGATCACGTAGATCTCTCCCATTGGAGGCTCGGTGTCTGGGTGCACTTTGGTCCAGCAGAATGCCGCAAGAGTGTCGTTGTCCCAATTCATCAAGAATCCCTTGGGGTCAAACCAATCTTCTGATTGTCGAGCAGCGATGACATCTCGCGTCCATCCACCTTGTTCTGGATGAGCGCCAAAGGCCGCATTGTTGACAGTCAGCCAGGCATCTTCGTCGACTCCCACGCGAAAGGGAGTCGTTGTGAAATCAGTGACGATGGCAAGTTGCTCATCACTGAGGGGAAGAGACCTGCGCATCTGTACTAAGTGGCGTCCAGCCTCAAGTCCGGCATCGTGGGCAAGTTGACGGTGAATGTTGTTTGGTTCAAACACCCACCAGTGCACATGGCCGCCACCTTCTTGAGCCACGATGTCAAGAGCGGCGGTAATGAGGTCTGGAGCAATTTCCATCGAGTCGTATCTGTGGTGCGGGTGCACGATGAGATCTAACGACCATGATTCGTTTCCGCGAGAAATTTGGCAATATCCGACAATGTGATGGTGATCGGTGTCGCGAACGATGACTCCTGCGAAACCTTTGCGGCCACCTTCACGTAAATCAAGCCAGAGGTGGTCGTTCAGAGGTCGCACGCCGTCTGCACGCCAGGTGGCATTGATGAGTGCAGAGACCTCGTCAATGGCTGACGGGTCCATCTGTCTCTTGATTTCGAGTGAACGCACGCGTGTCAGGGTACCTTTTGCCCATGGGAAAGCCGAGAACGCCTGCTGGCCGTGCAAAAGAAATAGCAAGTCGACTTGAGGTTTTGTACCCAAAAGCCGAATGTGAGCTGACTCATTCGAACGCTTATGAACTGCTGGCAGCAACAATCTTGTCCGCCCAGTGCACCGACGTACGGGTCAATATGGTCACCCCGGCACTATTTGCCAAATATCCAACTCCGTTGTCATTGGCTGAAGCCAACCCAACAGAGCTTGAAACAATTATTCGGTCAACCGGCTTTTATCAGAGCAAGGCAAAAAATCTCATCGGGATGGGCCGCAATGTTGTCGACAGGTTCGACGGAGTTATTCCTCATGAGATGGAAGACCTCGTGACGCTTCCGGGAGTCGGACGAAAGACTGCAAATGTTCTGCGAAGTGTCGTATTCGATCTGCCAGGCCTTGCAGTAGATACTCATGTTGGTCGCTTGTCCCGTCGTCTTGGGCTTACAACTGAAGAAGATCCTGTCAAGGTTGAAAAAGTCCTCAACGCGTTTATCGAGCCTCCCGAGTGGGGACGATTTGGGTTGCGGCTTATCTTGCATGGACGCCGTGTGTGTGATGCAAAGAAGCCCAAATGTGGAATCTGTGAGTTAGAGGACATATGCCCAGCCACGCTCATGCCGTCGAAGTCAAAGCCGAAGTGACAGCAGTCAAGTAGCGTTTGAGCGATGACAGCCACCATTTGTGCAGAACTGGGTGCAGCAGCTGATGCTGTGAACCGCTATAGAACTCGAGTTGCCGGACTAATCGAGAACATTGGTGCAAACCATGAAGACTTGGTCAGCGCTATGTACGAAGCAGAACGTGCTTTGTTGTCAGCAGAGCGCCTGTTAATCCGTGCAGAGAAAATTGCTCGGTAATTCTTGGTCGCGTTGAGTAAGTTGCCCTAGTGACCTCGTTCAACCCTCGCGAACAGATTCAAGCGATGACCGGGTATCACTCTGCCCAGGTTGATGTGCCGATTCGTTTGAATACAAATGAATCGCCGTTTGCACCGCCAGACGGTTGGTTGGATGCAGTGTCAGACATCGTTCGTACAGTTCAGTGGAATCGGTATCCAGATAGGGCTGCAACAGAGTTACGGGCCACTATTGCAAAACGACATGGCGTCAGCCCAGAAAATATCTTTGTCGCAAACGGATCAAATGAAGTGATTCAGACAATTTTGTTGGCGTATGGCGGTGCGGGCCGTCGTGTTGCAACTTTTGAGCCCACGTATCAGATGTATTCCCAAATTGCCCGCGTCACCGGCGCAGAAGTGGTGGAAGGGGAGCGCAATGCTGACCTGACTCTTGACCCACAGGAAATCAAAAGAGTGCTGACTAGTTATTCCCCTGCGGTGACGTTTCTGTGTAATCCGAATAATCCGACAGGTCTCATTGAGCCGCGAGAAAATTTGGAAGCAATGCTGGCGCACACCTCGGGCGTTGTAGTGGTCGATGAAGCGTATGCAGAGTTCTCTGAATGGTCAGCCGTAGACATGGTGTCAGACGAACTTCCGCTCGCTGTCACTCGTACATTTTCCAAAACATTGTCACTAGCTGCATTGCGTGTTGGCTACGTTGTTGCTCCACGTCAAATGGTTGCTGACCTAGAAATAGCAGTTCTTCCGTATCATCTTGATGCATTCAAGCAAGCGGCAACTATGGCTGCTCTTGGCTTCGTGTCAGAAATGGAACAACGCGTCGAGGCAATTAAATCTGAGCGAGCACGAATCTTTGCTGCCATCAGTGCAATGGATTGTGAAGTGTGGTCAAGCGGATCAAATTTCATTTTGTTTCGCCCACGCTCGTCTGAAGCGACTGAGGTCTGGAAGCGCATGGTGGCATCGGGAGTCCTGGTGCGTGACTGCAGTTCATGGCCACGGCTAGCTGGCTGTCTGCGAGTCACCGTGGGCACAGTCGAGGAAAACTCGGCCTTTCTTGGTGCACTATCGCACGCTCTTTTGGGTCAATAAGGGAAAATCCCGTAATTGACAGTCCGAGAGGGCTGTCGAGCGGCGAGAATAGAGACATGGCACGTACAGCCCAGGTCACACGCAGCACAAAAGAGACATCAATTGATGTGTCCATCAATCTTGATGGCACAGGAATTGCGTCAATCTCCACAGGTATTCCGTTTTATGACCACATGCTTGAACAGTTGGCGCGTCACGGTGGGTTTGATCTCACCATCGCTGCCACAGGTGACCTTCACATCGATACGCATCACACAGTGGAAGACGTTGCAATCTGTGTGGGAGAAGCAATACGTGAAGCGCTTGGCGACAAAGCCGGAGTACGACGCTTTGCAAGTGGTCTATATCCACTTGATGAAGCACTCGTCGAAGTTGCGCTAGATCTCAGTGGTCGCGCTTTTGTTGCGTGGAATGTTGAATTGCCTGAATGTTTGCCACTCGGAAATCCTGCGTTTGATCCGTCACTTGCTGAACATGCTGTTTCATCTATTGCGAACTCGGCTGCAATTACCCTGCATGTCAATTTGCAAGCTGGCCGCAACGTGCACCACATCATCGAAGCGACCTTCAAGGGTCTCGCTCGTTGCCTACGCGACGCTGTCCGCATTGAATCGGCGGGAGTGCCCTCAACGAAGGGTGTTCTTTCGTGACATCACGCCCGCGCATCGCGGTGCTTGATTACGGAATCGGAAACTTACGTTCAGCGCAGAAAGCTCTCGAACGTGTGGGCGCCGACGCGGTCCTTACCGCAGATTCTCGTGTAGCAGCATCAGCAGATGCCGTTGTCCTACCAGGTGTAGGTGCATTTGGCGCATGTATGAATGCCTTGCGTGCTGCTGGTCTTGAATCTGTTCTTCACGAGTCGGTAGCTCGGGGGGTTCCGTTCATGGGCATTTGTGTTGGTATGCAGATGCTGTTTGATTCAAGCGAAGAAGACGAGTCAGCAAAAGGTCTTGGCATTATTCCGGGGTC
>WLSJ01000028.1 GCA_009705865.1 Actinomycetota bacterium
CCATGCCTCCATAAGTTAGTCATAAGATGCCTGTCATGTCAGATGCTGGTTCCACCGTTACCGATGGCCGCTTCGTTTCGTTTGGTTCCACGGTGCACAACGAAAGTGAACTTCGGGTGTGCGGAGACCTTCGTGGCAAGCGAGTGCTCGAACTAGGTCTCTTCGGGACCGTGCCCAATTGTGTGGCCATGGCTACTCAAGGAGCCCGCAGTATCGCAATCGACCCATCGCGCGAGGCAATTTCTCGGGCAAGGGTTGCTGCCAGCAACGCAGAAGTGGTGGTCGAATTCCACGAAGGCGATCTTGCAGACCTTGGCTTTCTCATGAACGCGGTCATCGACCTCGCGGTCTGTGTGCATCAGATCAATTTCGATACAGACATTGCTCGCCTGTTTCGCCAAGTGCACCGCGTGTTGCGCCCCGAAGCTGGCTTGGTGTTTGCCGTGCCTCACCCCATGTCAGCGGTGTTTGACAACAATGACCCCACTGCTCGCCGCCAATACGGATCCACGACGCCCACCATTGGTGAACTCACCATGGCATTACAACGCGCGAACTTTTCTATTGACGTGATGCACGAATTAACTCCGTTGCATCAGCCTCGCGCAGTTGCACCATCAACGCTTGTGGTGCGTGCGCGCAAACTTGGTTCGTAGTTAACGAGTCTCGGCGCGGCGAGTGCGCTTCAGTTTCGATACATCGTCAGCGTTAGCTGCCCACCATTCACGCAGACGAGCAACAATTACTTCTTCACCAAGAATTCCTTCTTCCAAACGAATGTCCATCAGGAATTCGAGTGCAGCACCAACAGCAGGGCCGGCAGGAACACCGAGCAGCTCCATCACATGCTGGCCATCAATTTCAGGACGCAGTGATGCAAGTTCTTCACGCGCTGCAACTTCTGCAATGCGCGCTTCCATTTCATCCATGCGGCGCGAAAGAATCTTTGCTTTCTTTTCATTACGCGTAGTGCAGTCACAGCGCACTAACACATTAAGTTCGCCCAAGTATTCACCAGCATCACGTACATAACGACGCACTGCGCTATCGGTCCAACCCATTTGATATGTGTGAAAACGCCCACTAATTGCTACTAATTCAGATACTGCTTCAATATCAGCGTTCGGATACTTCATGGCTTTCATACGTTCACGGGTCATGCGTGCGCCAACAACTTCGTGATGATGAAATGTAATGCCTTTGCCCTCTTTGAAACCGCGTGTACGTGGTTTACCAATGTCGTGATACAACGCGGCGAGACGCGTGATGCGGAAATCAAATTCACGCGTGGGGTCAAGCTGCACATTTTCAACAACAGCAAGAGTGTGTGTCAATACATCTTTATGCCTATGAATCGGGTCTTGCTCTAGACGCATCAGTTTCATTTCCGGAAGGAAATGATCAACAAGACCAGTGTCAACTAAGAACCACAAACCAAACGTTGGACGCTTCGTTGTCATCAACCTGTCAAATTCAATACGCACTCGTTCTGCAGACACGATGGTAAGGCGATCTGCCATTGCCGTAACAGCGGCCGTAATTGACGGATCTGGTGCAACTTCTAATTGCGAAATGAATCGTGCAGCACGCAACATGCGCAATGGGTCATCACTGAACGACTCTTCTGCCGAAAGTGGCGTGCGCAAAACGCGAGCCATGAGGTCAGCGAGCCCACCAAACGGATCCACAAGTTCAGGAGTATCAGTCGTCAGTTCCAACGCCATTGCGTTAATAGTGAAGTCGCGACGCGATAAATCAGTTTCGATGTCAGTTGCAAACTGCACTTCGGGTTTACGTGAATCGGGTGAGTACGCCTCAGCGCGATGCGTAGTGATTTCGTACGTGCGCTCACCAATCTTCAGCCCAATCGTTCCGAAGCGCTCACCTTGAGTCCACAAAGCATCGGCGATTGGGTTCACAATTTTCTTGATCTGGTCGGGAGTCGCAGTTGTCGTGGCGTCGAAATCAATCAAGCTGAGGTCAGTGCCCGCATCTGAGTCACCTATAAATAGGTCACGAACGCTGCCTCCCACCAGGAACAACCGATGCCCGGCCTCTCGAAAAAGGGCAGCAAGGGGCTCCATCTCTTGGAGAATGGGGGCAAATCGTGGCGGAAACATGACAGATGAAGGCTAGGCACCCGAAACCCCGAACGGGTGGTACCTATTTACTGGCTCGTCATCTGCCCAGATGGGGACACCCGCACTACGGTCATGGGGTGAGTTTGGTCGAACGGGCATCCCGGTCAGGGGTTATTTGGTCAGGAACCACCACTGCCTCGGTTCGCCCTTCGCCCTATGTGGCACACCATGCTCTGTTATCAATTGCCCGGTCTCATGACCCGTTGTTGCAATTGCCTGCCGAAGACCTGCTGCTCACCTGGCTCGATACTTTGTCGCAGTGGGGATACCACTCAGTGAGCACTAGTGCTCTTGCCCCAATAGCTGCAACCGCACTGCACGACATTGGGTTTTCAACCGCACAAGACCTAGTTCTGCTGGAACATCACCATCGTGACACCGACAATTTCATTGGCGTTCTTCCCTCCCTTCGAGGCAGATGGCCTGGTTCGCGGTTTCCTTCTCAGCACGTCATTACGGAAATCCTTCACCTGGACTGTGCTGCGTTTGGCAACGAACGACAGATGGACCTGATCACTTTGCGCGAAGCTCTCTGTGCAACAGAGCAGTCACGTGTTTTCGTTTCATATGTCGACAAGTTGTTGGTGGGCTTTGTCATTGTGGGGGTCTCTGACACTCACGGCTTCATTCAACGGCTCGCAGTCGACCCGAACTGCCGTAATAGTGGAGTAGGAACTCGTTTAGTTCAGACAGCACTGGCCTGGATCCAGGCCAAAGATTGTGTTTCTACAGTTGTCAATACAGAAGCATCTAATGTCGTAGCACTACATGTCTATGAAAATTTCGGTTTTGCTCCCATGAATTACCGCCTGGCTGTCTTAGAGAAGAACTTGTTGCCATGAGGACTTCGCGTTTTGTACTTCTCGGCGCTGTCATTTGCGCAATTCTTGTACCTACCAACATGGCGTCAGCCACAACGCCACAAGTTGTGCCCGTGACTCCAGAGATCACCATCCAGTCTCAACCGTTCAATATTTTTTCAGCCGTCAATGCAAAATTCGTTATCACTCCGCGCCTTGCTGCAGTTGCTACAGGAAACGACCGCCTTGAATTTCTCATTCATCGTCAAATTTCTTTTGCCGATTCGTTTCGATCAATTGCAAATGAAGAAGTGCAATCAGCTGTCACAGATTCCATCAGTCTGCGGTTATCAAACGTGACACGAGATTTGAAAGGGCAACTCACCGCAACAGTTCCCATCAACATCACTAAAGACAAACAAAATGCTCTGTTTATCCCACGTAATGGTGTGTACCCATTGACGATTCGAATTGTTGAATCTAAAACCAATGTGGTTCTGGGTTCAGTCATTACATTCCTGAACCGGCAGGACATGAAAGCAGAGACTCCAAAAATTCCGTTTTCAAATATTGTTCGATTAGCGCCAGAACCATCGTTTGCACCCGATGGTTCGCTAGTAATCACCGACAGCACGCGTGCATCTGTGCGTGAATTAGTAGCGTTCTTGGGGTCATTCACATTGCCTGTGACAATTTCTTTGCAGCCTGAAGTGATTGCGGCTCTTGCAGAATCACCAGATCCTGTTGATGCTGAATTACTTCTCTCTCTTCAAAATCAAATGCAAACTCGCAGTGTGATGAATGCAACATTCATGCCATTAAGTCCCATGATGCTTGAAGGTGCTGGCCTGTATTCTGAGTTCAAAACTCAATTGAAGCTCGGCGAAGACACACTTGCTCGTTTACTTCCTGGTGTCATTATTCATCGCAACACGTGGCTTGCAACAGACTCGCTGAGCCCTGAGGCCGTTGCGATGATGATTGACGCCGGCATCACCTCTTTAGTGTTGGCGCCGTCTGCACAAACAAACGTTGACCGCGAACAGCCGCCCTCTCTTCTCGGGCGGGTTGCGGGAACGGGCGAGACCAAGATGCCTGTCGTTAGTGCCTACGCCCCGTTTGAGTCCACTCTTCGTGAACGCAGTGTCGGCTCAGTACGAGATGGCTACGCCGTCGCAGCTGAACTTCTGATGGAGCGTCAAGATTTGTTGGCAACAGGCAATGGAGTTCCCGATATTCGAATGGCGTTGATGTCGACCTTTGATGGTTCGGCTGAGTCTTCCGCAATTACTTTCGCCGTGCGTGCACTTACCCAGGTGCAAGAACTCGAATTTGTTGACTACGGAATATCGACTGCGGCACAAGACACAACTCCAGCCGTGTCGTTTACTCCGAGTTCTCTCGTCTTTGGCAGCGGACGGGCTGCCGCTCTGACAACTGTGCGGCAAAAACTGAACGCCGTTGTTTCCATGCTTGGACCAGATGATGTGCACCGTCGCTTGTGGGAATACCAATTAGGTATCGGAACATCAGGGTCCGCAGCCTCAGGGGCTGAATACATCGGAACCTTGAGTGATCAATTACAAGCAACGACCTCGGCCATCACGGTCACCACCCCAGATCACGTAACTCTTTCAAGTCGGACCGGTTCCATTCGGGTACAAGTACGCAACGAATCACCCACTGATCTCACCGTGCAGGTGCGACTGCTGAGCGCCAAATTGAAAGTGAGTAAGCCACGCCATCTGGTCACACTCAGCGCAGGCACAACAACAGAGGTCGCCTTTTCTGCCACGACTAAAACCAACGGAAATTTCCCCCTCACCATTGCAATCACTACGCCAGAAGGTGCTCAGGCCGTGATCCCGCGCATCACTATCACTGCTCGCGTGACTGCTGTCGCTGGATTAGGCCAATTGATAAGTATCTCTCTGCTGCTTGTGCTTTTGGCATGGTGGTGGTCGAACCGTCGGTCAGCACGACGCGAAAGCAGTTCCACGACTACGGTTTAAGCAATGACCGTACGTATCGTGACCGACTCTTCCTGTGACCTTCCTCAAGGCATGGCAGATGCCCTAGGCATTCGCATTGTTCCCCTCAGCATCCGATTCGGTGACACCGAATACATCGACCGCACCACAATCACTGCCAGCGAATTCTGGGCCAAGTGCGCCGCATCGCCCACACTGCCTGAAACTGCAGCGCCTTCACCTGGTCAATTCGAAGAGACGTTCCGATCGCTTGCCGCAGATGGCGCAACAGCCATCGTGGTGGTTTCCTTGTCGTCTTCGCTCTCAGCCACCATGCAGAGTGCTGAGTTGGCTGCTCGTTCCGTCTCTCCCGCAATTGATGTGCGCGTCGTCGATAGCCGTAACGCATCAATGGGGCTCGGGCTCATCGTTCTTGAATGTGCTGAATTAGCTAAAACTGGTGCATCTGTTGACGCTGTTCTTGCACATGCTCAATCAGTAATCCCTCGCATACGAGTTTTTGCAGCCCTAGACACCCTCGACAACCTCAAAAAAGGTGGACGCATTGGCGGCGCAAAGGCCATGCTCGCAACCGTTATGTCAATTAAGCCTCTTATCTCAGTGACTGACGGATTAGTGGAAGAAGCTGGCAAACAACGCACGCGTTCGAAGGCACTTGCCCACCTCATCGAGATTTTGCGTTCGCAAGAAGTTCCTATCGAGCGACTCAGTGTGCTGAATGCACAATGTTCTGATGTTGATGCATTCATCACGATGGTCAAAGACGTCTACAACAAAGAAATTATTGTTGGTGACATCGGTGCAGTCATCGGAACACATGCTGGTCAAGGCACGATCGGAATCGTGTTTCTCCTTTCCGCATAAGGGGTATACCCCGCTAAGGGGGTGCGTCACAAGTAGCGTTTGCTCCCAGTAATGGCTGCAGCACGACACTCCGATGACCTCATAGGTAATAGGTATCGCCTTGAGAGCACCATCGCCTCTGGTGGCATGGCCGATGTATGGCGTGCAACTGATTTACAACTGGGTCGTTTGGTCGCAGTAAAACTCTTACGCGCAAGCGTTATCGATGATCCGATTGTCACAGAACGGTTCCGTCGCGAAGCGCGCGCACTTGCGAGACTCACCCATCCAAACATTGTTCCTGTCTACGACTGTGTAGAAGAAGACGGTCAAGTTGCATTAATTATGCGACTCATCGAAGGAAAATCGTTGCGCGAACTCCTTGATGAAGCGAACGACTCAGACCAAGCAGGCATGTTGAGTGTTCATCTCACTGTTCATATTGGACGTGCAATTGCAGCTGCACTAGCCAAAGCACATGCTGAAAATATTGTGCACCGCGACATCAAACCAGGCAACATTCTCATCATGGAACAAGGTGAAGTTCTTCTCACCGATTTTGGTATTGCAAAACCATTGAAGAGCTCAAAAGAAGATGGCACAGACCTCACGCGTGTCGACATCATGATGGGTACGGCAAAATATTTGTCGCCAGAACAAGTACAAGGACGCGATCTAGATGGTCGCGCAGACATGTACTCACTGGGGCTTGTTTTGTACGAATGCCTAGCAGGACATGCCCCTTTTAAGGAAGATAACGATCAAGCAACTGCTGTTGCGCGTCTGCAACGTGATCCAACTCCGCTCAGTGGAATTCGTTCTGATGTACCAAGCAATGTCATTTCTGTTATCAACAAAATGCTGCGTCGCAAACCAGAAAATCGTTACGCCGACTGCAACGAAGTAGCACAAGCTCTTGAGTCAGCTATCAAAAATGTTCACGATGCCATGACTCCGGCTGATGGTTTCACTCCTTCCATGAGCGCACCAACGACTGCACGCCCACGACCTGTTCTTAATGACCCGTTGATGCCAAAGAAAACACCTCGCACACTTGTCGCAGTAGAAAATGACGACACTCCCCCACGTGTTGCAGTACGAAAAGAACCGACACCACGCGGAGTTGCACGTGCAGCGACAGCACTGCCTCGTGCACAAAAGACTTCGACGAAACGTAATTACATTCCGATTGCAATTCTTTTAATCATTGCGTTGGTCATGGCAGTTTTGTTGTGGCGTGGATTACAAACGTCCGGAACCCCCTCTGGGTCTACTGCTGTTATCGACAACGTCACGGTCGGCCCGGTGTCTGTTGTTGGCATGCGAAGTTATGACCCAAACGGTGACGACAGGCAGGAAAACGAAGCCATGATCCCCTTGCTGACTGACAACAATCCGGCCACTGCCTGGACAACTGTCTGTTACGGCAGTCAATACTTCGGGTCAAAGGGCGGCGTCGGGGTTGTTGTCCAACTCTCTGGCATCGGCATCGGGGCATTGGCGGCAACTTTTGGCACTGCACCATGGAACGCAGAAGTGTTCGCTTCAACTAGCGAGACTTTGCCCACCACGCTTGACGGCTGGGGCTTGCGTGTGGCTGATGCGTATGGCACAAAAGCTGGTCCTGCAAAGTTCAATGTTGCTGCACCAGCGCGCAATGTTCTTCTTTTCATGCGTGAGGCCGGAAAAAGCCCTTCATGTAGCAACAGCAACCCCTATCAGGGAATCCTGTCGGATCTTTCCTTTGCATCTGCCAAATAGAGCCCTCAGAGGCTGACTAATCTCAGGTCATCGCAGATGTTGACGACACAATTCTCGTACGCCGAGCCAAGCGAGGTGACAAGCGCGCCATTGATTCGTTGTTGCGTCTTCACTACGACACAGTTCGGGCCATTTGCCATCGCATCGTGTTGAACAAATCTGATGCAGAAGATGCCACCCAACTAGCCCTTATGTCCATTGTTCGGGCATTGCCTTCTTTTGATGGCCGGTCAAAATTTTCCACCTGGATCTATCGCATTGCTACCAATGCCGCGCTTGACGAAGTGCGGCGTATTCAGCGCCGGCCTCTTCCCACTGACAAAGAGTCGGTTTATGACTCGCCAGCTAGCGACCGCACCGGTGCTGTCGACGCCCACATCGATATCACTGCCGCGCTTGCCCAATTACCTGAGGAATATCGCACGGCCATTGTGCTGCGTCATATCGCCGACCTTGAATATGAAGAGATTGCAGCTATTCAAGGCGTTCCTGTCGGCACAGTGCGGTCTCGACTTTCGCGGGGCCGCGCCCAGTTAGCCGACATCGTGGGGAACCAAGACACCAGTTCGCAACGTCAGACACACACCGACACTGCAACACCTGAAGGGAGCACCCAATGATTGATGACGAACTAGACCCCCATATTGGCGCCGCCCTTCGCGATGTTGCACCCGCACCTGACTCAGTGCGCGACCAACACATCGCAACAGCGTTAGGTGAATTAGCAGTCCCTGCAAAACGGCCCCGATCTGTGTGGCTCGGTGCAGCAGCTGCAATTGTGGTTTTGCTGGTTGGCGGCAATGCGCTGTACGCCGCGCTCTCCCCATCACGTACCTCTCCAGCAGAAATTGCGATGCCCGAATCCACAGCATCAAAAGTAAGTCCAGTAAAAGGTTCTGCATGTGGCGCTGACCTGAATGAATACACGATCGTTGGCACATATACGGCTTCTGCTTCCGTACAAGAAGTGTGGAGTTCTGCTCAAGACCTCATCGTTGTCAACCAAGCTTCGTGTGCCCTGCTCGGCACATTCACGCACCCCGCAATATTTACTAGCGCCAATGGCTGTGTCGGATTTGCATTGGGAGCTGGAAACCAGGCTGTGGGTACATACTCAGTCGCAGGTGCAGAACTCATGCTTGTTGCAACGCCAACTGAACTGCAGATCCGCGATGGTTCATGTGAGGTCATTGCCAGTTACCCACTGCCTGCACAGCCGTAAGCCCACCGACCCACTTGGTGTCGCCGTTAGGCTGAACCCATGGTGTCAAACCCTCTCACCGATCCCGAATGGGCGGACCGCTCTGTCGATTTCATCGACCGTGTTGTCAGCACAATTCGTCGGTACACCACTCAGCCACTCGTCAGTACGGCCCGTGGCATTGTGTTTGGCCTGCTCGGCTCATTTGGTGTTGTTGCCATTGTTGTTCTCACTGTTGTTGGCCTCACTCGAGGCCTGCAAGCAGCTCTTGATGCCCTTGTCACACATGAAGCAGCCGTGTGGATTTCCTATTTCATCCTTGCCGCAGTCTTTGGTCTCCTCGGAGCCATCTTGATGCGTCGTCGTTACACAGAAGAAGATAAATAAATGAGCACAGTTCGCAACACCATCATTATTGGGTCTGGCCCTGCCGGACTCACTGCAGCCATTTACACTGCACGCGCATCTCTTGAGCCACTTGTTATTGAGGGTGAACCCAGCTCCAGCAGTGATCAACCTGGCGGACAACTGATGTTGACAACCGAGGTAGAAAACTTCCCTGGTTTTCCTGAGGGCATCATGGGGCCAGAACTCATGATGAACTTTCGTGCGCAAGCAGAACGCTTCGGTGCAGAGTTCATAACAGAAAAAGTAACGAAGGTTGACTTCGCGTCTCGCCCGTTCAAAGTCTGGATTCGTGACACTGAATACACCGCGAACTCCATCATTGTTGCAACAGGTGCTCAGTCACTCATGCTTGATTTACCCAAGGAAACCGAGCTAATCGGCCATGGTGTATCTACTTGTGCAACATGTGATGGTTTCTTTTTCCGCGGGCAAGAGATTGTCGTTGTCGGCGGCGGTGACTCTGCAGTAGAAGAAGCAACATTCCTCACAAAGTTTGCATCAAAGGTTCACCTCATTGTTCGTCGTGATGCGTTGCGCGCATCTCGCATCATGCAAGACCGCGCCATCTCGAACGAGAAGATTGAAATTCACTGGAATTCAAAAGTGTCTGAACTACATGGAGAACAATCACTCTCTGGTGTCACGTTGACTGACACTGTCACTGGTGCAACAAGCCCGCTTGCTGTCACTGGTTTGTTCATTGCCATTGGCCACAAACCAAACACAGCAATTTTCCAGAACGTGTTGAACATGGAAGATTCTGGTTACTTGCTCACACGCGATGGCTCCACATACACCGACATCGAAGGCATCTTTGCCTGTGGTGACGTGCAAGACCACACATACCGTCAAGCAATTACTGCAGCCGGTTCTGGTTGCATGGCTGCTCTCGACTGCGAGCGCTGGCTCGAACACCAACACTGATCATGACCACGCGCATCGGAGTCGTCTCGGTCTCTGACCGTGCATCGACCGGCGTGTACGAAGACAAAGGCGCTCCAGCCATCCACCAATTTCTCTCGGGATGCATCACCTCCCCCATTGAATTTGTTGATTGCCTCATCCCTGATGAACTCGACATCATTTCAGCAACCCTGATTGACCTTGCTGACGTGCAGAATTGCGCACTCATTGTCACCACAGGGGGCACGGGGCCATCGCCACGCGACGTCACACCAGAGGCAACTGCCGCTGTCTGTAGCAAAATGCTGCCTGGGTTTGGCGAAGCAATGCGCGCCGTCTCTATTGGTCTGATTCCCACCGCGATCTTGTCCCGTCAAACAGCAGGCATTCGTGGTTCATCTCTGATCATTACGTTGCCAGGCAAACCCACTGCCATCGCCGAGTGCCTCGGTGCAGTCATTGCGGCTGTGCCTGATTGCTTAAGCGTGATTGGTGCACCGTCGATTGAGTTGATTCCTGCCATCGGCACCTATCGCCCTCATTAAACATTGCGGCAGTAACATAGAAACAACGGAAGGTTTTGCTATGGCTATCACACTTACTAGTTCCACATTCGACGAGGTGGTCAACAGTTCAGACACACCAATTTTGGTTGACTTCTGGGCCGAATGGTGCGGACCGTGCAAGCAAATTGCACCCATTCTCGATCAGATTGCGGCTGAAATGCCAGACCGGATCACTATTGCAAAACTCAATGTTGATGACTACGGCGATATCGCTGGTCGTTTCAACGTGATGAGCATTCCCACCATGTTGTTGTTTCATAAGGGCGAAATCAAAACCAAAATCGTTGGGGCCATGCCAAAGGGCCGCATGCTCGAGGAGCTTTCGAAATTTCTTCCGGCTTCCCAATAGGTCCCGGTCACCGCGGACCAGCGGTGCACGATCTACAACGTCGCCTCTCTGCTGCAGGTTTTCTTGCTCCTGGCTCTGCTGAAGATTCAAACTTCTGTGCTCGAACTCATACTGCTGTTCTGACCTTTCAAGATTCATATGGTCTCGCCGCAACTGGTGAATGCGATGAACAAACATGGTCAGCATTAATTGAATCATCATGGTCGTTTGGTGATCGTTTGCTTTTTTTGCGCACACCAAACATTCGCGGCGACGATGTTGCGGAATTACAAACACAGCTCAACCGACTTGGTTTTGATTGCGGGCGCGTTGATGGCATCTTTGGCCAGAACGCAGTAGATGCCGTTTCTGAGTTTCAGCGCAACATGGGTCTTGCTGCAACAGGCATCTGTAGCCCTGAATTCATTGAGTTTTTGAAGCAAATGGGTTCGCAATCGGGTGCTGGTCCTGGTGTTGCAACAGTTCGAGAATCAATTGAATTGGGTGACACTGATGCGCGAGATGACGCGCGACTTGTCGTGGGTTACTTCACTGGTGGCGCATCACTTGCACACGCTGTTGTGCGTCGCGCAAAACAATCTCACCCACTAACAACAGCTGTTGATTCTGATGCATCAGAACAAGCACGTGCATCAAACTCTTTTTCAGCTGATGCATACATTGGTTGTGAAGTATCAAGCGACAACGGTTGCATCATTTATTTTTATGAGGTGCCAACGTTTGTGAGTGTCGGTGGACGCAATCTTGCATTGCGAATTGCAGCAGCAATCTCGTCTCGCGTGCCTGAATTGTCTGTTCGCACCCTCGGAATTCGTCATCCGGTGCTGCGCGAGACTCGAATGCCAGCAGTGTTGTGCTCGATGGGGCCAGTTGACATGGTGTCACTCACCACCAGTTCGCTTTCGTTGGCGATTACTGATGCTTTTGATGCCTGGCGCGAAGATCCCCTTCGCGAGATCTAGTTATCCACAGGCAATCCACAACTGTGCGTAACCTGTAACCCTCTACCCACAGTTGAGGGTGATGGCAGTGGGGATAACTACACCGTTGTGGTTTATTGCGAAACTGACTGACTAATCAGTCATGTGGCGATAAATACGCTCAAGATCAATGAGATCGGCGAACTCAATACTGATCCGTCCACGCTTCCCTGCCATCGACACGCTGACTTTGGTATCAAGGAACTCTGCCAACAGGTTTTCCAACTCTAAAAGCCCAGCTGGTCGCAATGTTGTAGTGCCGCCAGTTGATGGTTTTGGCTTATCGACTCCGGGAACCCCGTTTTTGACTGCATCTTCTGTGGCTCGCACTGACCAGCCATCTTTCACAGCAAGGGCAGCGAGTTGTTCCATCACGTTGGTCGATGTACTTGCTAACAATGCTCGTGCATGACCCGCCGTGAGTCGGCCGTCTGCCAAATATCCCTGAACAGCTGCAGGTAGCGACAGCAATCGCAATGCGTTCGTGATTGCTGCACGACTCTTGCCAACCCGCTTCGCTATCTGCTCATGCGTCATTGAAAAATCTTCAGACAGTTGCTGGTAGGCCGATGCCTCTTCCAGCGCCGTGAGGTCTTGACGATGCAAGTTCTCAACGAGAGCTTGTTCAACAGAACCCAGTTCATTGATCTCTCGAACCACGACTGGAACAACTGACAGTTTGGCTTTCTGAGCAGCACGCCAACGCCGTTCACCAGCAATCAGTTGGAATTTGCCCGGTGACATCTCGCGAACAAGCAATGGCTGCAAGATGCCAATTTCCTTGATCGACTTTGCCAAATCACTCAATGAATCTTCATCGAAATGAACACGCGGCTGATGTGGGTTCGGCTCAATAGAAGATGTCGGTACATCACGCAATGCAGATGCCGGCAGTTCTTCGCGCGGCGCTGCAGGTTTTGAGCCTGTGGCGGGTGCTGGTGTTGTGGGGGCTGGTGCGTCTTCTCTCGTCGTGGGGATGAGAGTAGAAAGTCCCTTACCTAGCTTTCGGCGTTCGACCATGGCTCAACTCCTTTGCTACGTCGCGGTATGCCTTTGCGCCCTTTGAGGTGCTGGCGTGCTTCAAGACCGAGCGTTCCATCGATGGCGCTTCTGCCAATTTCACGTTGTACGGGATTGAACTGCGAAAGACTTTGCTGCCATATGCAGAACGGAGTTCGGCTTCAACTTCTGATGACAGCTTCTTGCTGCCTTCAGACATCGTCAATAAATAATGGGCTATTTCAAGGGTCGGGTTCAGTGCCTGCTTCACTTGCTTCACTACTTCGCTGAGGTCGCGAAGGCCTTCCAGTGCAAAGTATTGGCATTGCACGGGTGCCAAGATGGCATCGGCGGCCATGAAAGCATTGACCGTCAAGCGTCCCAAGGTGGGCGGGCAGTCAAGCAGCACGTAATCCCAGTCATCGCGGCAGGCATCAATTGCGTCTTTCAAACGTGGCTGAGGGAACATCTCGGCCACCAGTTGGGCTTCAACTTCAGCTAGTGCCTGACCAGTAGGTGCAGGAGCAACGAACAAGTTCTTTTCCGCCGTGGGCTCAATGATGCTGTCCAGGGTTTCCTCGCGGCGCAAAACTTCAGCAATGGTGGGTGCGTCATCTGGGGGTCTGACGCCAAGACCAGATGACGCATTGCCCTGAGGGTCAAGGTCGATGATCAGGGTTCGAAAGCCCAACTCGGCAAGTGCGGCCCCCAAGTTGATGGCGGTCGTGGTCTTGCCGACGCCGCCTTTCTGCAGTGAGATGGCAAGGACAGTGGTGTCTGAATTGCTCACGAAGGGTTGTCTCCTGCTCTTTTCGTTGGGGTGGACACTGCCAGTGTAGGTGCCGCCTGTGGACAACGGGTGGATGTTGGCTGATGTTTCACGTGGAACATTGGGTTGATTGGAGGGGGAGCCCGGAATGTTTCACGTGAAACATCTGAAGGTTTTTGGTCTGGCGATTGTTTCACGTGAAACAAACCCTCAACCTAGTAACTCAAGGGTTTGCTGTCAGGCAGACCACGCCGGGGTGGTATTCCGGGGGGTCAAAACCGAGCCGATTGAGGAGCTCAACTGGCCATCGGGAGGGGTCAGAAATGGGGGGTTCGGACACGATTAACGTCCCTCCGTTTTTTAGGAGGGGTCGCGCAAGGGTGGCCGTGACCTCGGGTGAAGCGAACCCTCGACACACCACTGCGTCGTACTTGCCGGCATGCTCTGCGCTCTGGCCGAGTACTGCAACATCGGCTGTCAGCACCTTGACCCGATCGCGAATTCCCATTGCGGTGACCCCGCGGGCAAGTGCGTCCATCCGGGCTTCGCGGCGATCAGTCAGGACCAATGTCAGGTCTGGGCGGTCTATTGCAATGATCAGACCCGGTACTCCGGCCCCTGTTCCGATATCCATTACTGCGCCGGTAAGACCTACGAGGGCATCAACAAATAGGCGCGAATGAGCAATGACGTCGGGGATGGGCAGTGACCCAAGAGTGCCAAGTCGCTGGGCAGTGCCGAGGACATCTTCAAGGCTGCGGGGTTCTGGCACGTCATGAATGTAGTGCGCAATAAGCAAAAGGCCCGCCATACGGCGGGCCTTTCACAATAAAGAGTGCTTATTCAGCTGGTTCAACGACCACCCGGCGGCGAGGGTCTTCGCCCTCAGAGCGGGTGACAACGCCTTCGAATTCCATGAGAGTGTCATGAACGATCTTGCGATCAGCTGACGACATTGGCTCAAGCATGCGTGGTGAGCCAGTTTCTTTCACTTCAGTTGCAACCTTTTGGGCAAAGCGGCTGAGTGCTTCGCGGCGACGCTCGCGGTAGCCCGCAATGTCGATGCGAAGGCGAGTGTCCTGGTCGCCAAGGCGACGCTGGCTCGCAACGCGAGTGAGGTCTTGAATGGCAAGAAGTGTTGCGCCACCAGGCCCAACCATGAGTCCGAGCTCTGATCCATCGACCAGTACTTCAATCTCTTCTTCTACTCGACTGACTTTCACAGAACCTGTGGTACCAAAGGCTGTGACGAGACCATTGAGGAACTCAGCTGCTGCCTTGCCCACTTCTTCGGGATCGACTTCAATCTTTTCGCGTGGCTCACGAGGCTCGCGTTGTGGGCGATCTTCGCGTGGTGCACGCTCACGACGCTCTCCGCGCTCAGCATTTTCCTTGCGGGGACGCTGTTCACGTGGCTCTGATGATTTCTCTGCTGCTTGCTTGCGGGGGCGACGCTCGGTCTTGCCGCGAGGAGTTGCCGGACGCACGCGTGCACGCACGCGAGCTTCACCGCGGGTACGGCCAAAAAGGCCTGCCTTTGGTTCGTCAACTATTTCAAATTCAGCGTCGTCTTCTGCAACGCCCAATTGGTCGAGTGCTGCTTCTTTGGC
>WLSJ01000029.1 GCA_009705865.1 Actinomycetota bacterium
CGAATGTCTCCGTCAACACCTTCAGCATCTGCAACTGGTGTGAGTGCTGAGTACAGGGCGTGACGTGCATCGCCATTGACATCTATTTTTTCTGTCAATGGGAAAGTAACTCCGTAGGTGGTGCTGCAGAAACTTGCGATCTCTTCTGATGTGCCTGGCTCTTGGCCCAAGAACTGGTTGCACGGAACGCCAACGACTGTGAAGCCCTTTGCTGCGTACTGCTTCTGAAGCGCTTCGAGCTGTTCGTATTGCGGGGTGAGTCCGCACTTGCTTGCCACGTTGACAACCAATGTGACTTTGCCGGCAGCGTTTGCCAATGCGTTGGGCTGGCCGTCGAGGGTGGAGATGGAAGTTGCGTAAATGCTCATAGCCATAGTCAACCAACGCTTTTGCGCCGAGATTCCCGAATGGGCTAATTAATACGATGAGCAGCGGCTAGTTCGGCCACTTCTCGCATGATTCGAGCGATGTCGAAGTCTTTTGGTGTGTACACAGCAGCGACTCCATGGCTGGTGAGCCATGTCCGATCTTCTTCAGGAATAATGCCTCCGACAATGACGGGCGCATCACAACCTTCTGCACGAAGTCGATTGATGACGTCAGGCACCAGCTTCATGTGAGAACCAGACAGAATCGAAAGGCCCACAACATCAGGGTCTTCGTCACGAGCACTTGCTGCAATTTGTTCTGGAGTCAGACGAATACCGCTGTAGACAACTTCCATGCCGGCGTCACGAGCTGCGACTGCAATCTGCTCTGCACCACTTGAGTGACCATCAAGGCCAGGCTTTGCAACAAGGAATCGTGGAGGCCCGCCAGGAATAGTGCGTACGTAATCAGCAACTGCGGCAAGAGCATTGGTACGACGACCAACGGCAGCTGCAACACCAGTTGGCGCGCGGAATTCTCCGAACACTTCCCGCAACACTTGCGACCATTCGCCGGTGGTGCCACCAGCAATAGCCAACTCAATTGATGCTTCCATGATGTTCTCATCAGTTTCAGCCGCAACACGAAGATGTGCAAGTGCAGTTTCAACGCGCGCATTGTCGCGTGATGTGCGCCATGCATTGACGTCTGCAATCATTTCGGCTTCTACGGCCGGATCAACAACCATGATGTTGTCTGTGCCACCCAATGGACTTTCTGCTGATTCAACATATGAGTTCACGCCAACAACTGTTTGTTCGCCATTTTCAATGCGACGTGTGCGAGCAGCCATTGAACGAACAAGACGACCCTTCAGTTCATCAACCGCGTTGAACGCTCCGCCGAGAGAAAGAACATCTTGCAGTTCTTCCCATGCCGCGTCGGACAGTTCTTTCGTACGGCCTTCAATAACTGTGGAGCCATCGAAGATGTCGTCGTATTCAAGAAGGTCAGACTCAAATGCAAGAACTTGCTGCATACGCAATGACCATTGCTGATCCCACGGGCGTGGCAAACCAAGTGCTTCGTTCCATGCAGGCAACTGCACACTGCGCGCACGTGCATTCTTCGACAACGTAACGGCCAGCATTTCCAGCACGATTCGTTGCACGTTGTTTTCTGGTTGTGCTTCGGTAAGACCTAGTGAGTTCACTTGCACGCCGTAACGGAATCGACGAGCCTTTGCATCTTTTACTCCGTAGCGCTCACGGCCAATGCGATCCCACAGTTCTGTGAATGCGCGCATCTTGCACACTTCTTCCACAAAACGAATTCCGGCATTCACGAAGAAAGAGATGGAACCAAATACTTGATCAAACTGTGCTTCATCAACTTGTCCGCTTGCACGCACTGCATCAAGAATGTCAATCGCATTTGCAAGCGAGTATGCAATCTCTTGTACTGGCGTAGCACCAACTTCTTGCAAGTGGTACGAGCACACGTTCATTGGGTTCCACTTCGGTGCGTTATGTGCACACCATGCAACCATGTCGACAATCAATCGCTTTGATGGAGCTGGCGGGAAGATGTACGTTCCGCGCGACAAGTATTCCTTCACGATGTCGTTCTGTGTTGTGCCGCGAAGTTCAGTGTCGGTCACGCCTTGCTCACGTGCATTGGCCACGTACAGCGCAAGCATCCATGCAGCTGTTGCATTGATGGTCATCGACGTGTTCATCTTTGCTGGCGGAATGGAATTCAGAAGTGTGCGCATGTGCCCGAGGTGCGCAACAGGAACGCCTACTTTTCCGACTTCACCGTTAGCAAGAACATGGTCTGGGTCATATCCAGTTTGTGTAGGCAGATCGAATGCAATGGATAATCCGGTTTGACCCTTGGCCAAGTTGGTGCGGTACAGCTCGTTTGAGGCCGCAGCAGTGGAATGGCCTGAATAGGTTCGCATCAACCATGGGTCGTCGCGACGGGGAGTATTGGCGTCAGTCACGTCTCAAGTATGGCGATGTAATTGCCATTTCTCTACGAAATGGGTGAGGGAACAATGGCTATGGCCAGCAGAGCCAAGTATTCAGGGCGGGGAACAGAGGTGCAGCCAAGTGAAGAAAGATGGTCGGTGTTCCACTGGGTATCCAGTAACTGCATGCCGTCAAGGTTCATGAGGTCGACGAGATGCATCAGCGCCACCTTGGATGCATCAGTTTCGCGGTGGAACATTGACTCGCCGGCAAAAAAGCCATTGATACGAAGGCCGTACAACCCACCGACTAATTCCCCGTTTTTGTTCCACACTTCGACACTGTGGGCATGGCCCATTTCGTGCAACGTCGTATATGCATCAATAAATTCTTGATTGATCCAGTTGCCGTCGGTGCGTGCTGTTGCACATTCCTTCATGACTCTGACGAAAGCTGTATCTATGGTGCACTCAAATTGTTGTGCACTACTACGTAATGAACGTGTCATTCGAAAACCATCAAGCGGAATCACACCGCGTTCCAACGGCGACCACCAGCCAAGCATTCTGCTTTTCTTGTCGACGTACATCGGAAACATTCCGTGCGCGTACGCATACAAAACTGTGTCAGGTTCTAAGTCGGCACCAATGGCGACAACTTCGTCATCAGACGGCCATTCAGATTGTGGCAAGAATTGCCACCGACTTTCAGTAGGTGGCTGCATCAGGTTTTACGAACCTGATTAGTAGGTGTAGAAACCTTCACCGCTCTTACGTCCCAGTTTTCCGGCTGCAACAAGGCGGCGAAGTGTTGGAACAGCTGCATAGTTCGCATCAGCAAATTCTGCATACAACGCTTCAAGGATTGACAATGAAGTGTCGAGACCAACAAGGTCAAGTAGCGCGAATGGTCCCATTGGGAAATTGCAGCCACCTTTCATTGCAGTATCGATGTCTTCCATTGATGCTGTGCCTGTTTCCCAAATGCGAATTGCGTTGTTGAGATATGGGAAAAGCAA
Source organism: Actinomycetota bacterium (assembly GCA_009705865.1). Lineage (GTDB taxonomy): Bacteria > Actinomycetota > Acidimicrobiia > Acidimicrobiales > Ilumatobacteraceae > UBA2093. The sequence continues at coordinate 3,361 of WLSJ01000029.1, forward strand.
AGCGTTCACAATGAAGCCGGCACGATCTTTTACTTGCACGCCGCTCTTGCCACATTTTGCGGTGAAAGCGTTTGCAGCAGCCATGGTGTCGTCTGATGCGGTGATTGGACGAACAACTTCGACCAATGGCATTGCAGTAGCTGGGTTGAAGAAGTGGATTCCGCACACTTTGTCTGGACGGCCAGTTGCCATTGCCATTTCGACAACAGGCAATGTGCTTGTGTTGGTTGCAAGAATTGCACTTGGCTTCACGGCCTTGTCGAGTTCAATGAACAGGGCTTTCTTTACTGCAAGATCTTCAACAACTGATTCGATAACAAGATCACAATCGGCAAGGTCAGCAATTTTGTCTGTCGCAGACAAGCGACCAAGAATGGCTGCCTTATCTTCAGCAGTGATTTTCTCGCGAGAGACTTGCTTCTCAAGACCTTTTTCGATTGAAGTGATCATGGCTTGCGCACTTGCGGCACTGCGCGAACGCACGATGACGGTGTAGCCAGCTTTGGCAGCTACTTCGGCAAGGCCAGAGCCCATGATTCCTGAGCCACAGATTCCGACTTTTGAGATATTCGTTTCAGACATGGCAGATACGGTAACAACCACACCTCGAAAATGAATAATTTCGCCCTAGGACGCCAAATATTTAGTGATTGCTAAACGAATAAGGGCGCTACGCGAGAGTCCATCACGCCTAGCCCGGTGGTCAATTTGGCTGATGAGGCTTGGCTCAATGCGGATTGGCATTACTTTTCCAATGTCGGTGCCGAGTCGCGGTCGGCCGACTAGTTGGCGGATGGTCTTGGCTTGAATTTCGCCAGAAGCCCATTGGTCTGCTTCTTTTGCAAGGTCAGCGTGAGAGATCGTCGAACCATTGGGCAAAGCAACTTTCCCGCTTTTTCCTGAAATTGTTTTTACTTTCATTGGTTCTCCTTTAATACGTTGATCCATTGCTGCCGAAGCGGCATGCAGTGAAAGATTGTGAGCACCTGATGGGCGCTAATAACTCCAATGATTTCAAGGAAGGCGCCATCGGATCTTGGACCAACAATGAGTACTCGGTCTGCAGTATTGGTTTGTCCAATTGCGTGCAGAGAGATGAAGTGTTCGATGGCATGCCCGATGTCATTGCTCGTTTGGCCATGTTTGAAAGCCGACAGGAGAATGTGAACATGGCTATATCGTAATACGAAATAATCAACCGGGGCAATGGAGTTGGGAAGTTTGCGAGAGCGTCTTCGTGGCACACCTTGATGTGTGCCCGAGAATCTGTGGTGGGAAAGCTATTTCTCGGTGATGACGAGGGTGTCTATTTTGACTGGCTTGCTGGGCGCGCCGCCGAGAGAACCTTCGCCAGTATTCAGCGCCAAGATTGCCTGAGCGACGTCAAGACCTTTGGTGATTTTGCCGAACGTCACGTAGGTGCCTTGGCCATCGAGAACTGATGCCTTCGGGCCAGTAACGAAAAAGAATTGCCCACCACCTGAGTCAGCACCAGAACTGCGCGCCATCACGAGGTCGCCTTCTGCGTACTTGAATCCGGTGCCTTCATCTTTGATTGTGTATCCGGGACCGTCAGTGTTGTTTGATCCGCCACCTTGAATGATGTCGAGCGATGTATCAGTACGGAAAATATATGAAGTGTCGTAGTACTTGTAGCGGGACAAAGAAACAAAGTTGTTCACTGTTTCAGGAGTCTTTTTCGTATCAAGCGCAACTTCGATGACACCTTCTGATGTATTGAAAGTAGCGGTATATGACTTTGCAGGGTCGATACACATTGCCGGAGCTTTTTCGAAAATAGTTGCGCGTTCTTCGGTGCCATCGGTCTTCGGGCACGGAGTTGTGCCAGTTATTTGGCGACCTGGAAGTGTCTCTTGTGTTGCAGGAACCGAATCACCGGCGGGCACGGAACTGTCAACTGAGGCAGTCGGAGAAGAGTCCTTCATCACATAATTCGAGATTCCGAACAAAGCGGCGATCAAGACAGGAATACCAATTCCGAGAGTCAGCCCGCGCTTACGGACCTTGTTGAATTTTTGCTTGCGGATGCGCTCTTGGCGGGCGCGTTCCCTGTTGGCCTTCTGGCGAGCTCTTTTATCTGTACCCATGAAGTTCACAGGTTAGTGGCGTACGGGTAGCCTTAAAAATGGTGGGACTAATTGTTCAAAAATATGGAGGCACTTCGGTCGCCGATCCGGACCGAATTAAGTCCGTGGCGGACCATGTGGCCTTTACAAAGCGCCATGGCAATGATGTTGTCGTGGTGGTCTCTGCCATGGGCAAAACCACTGACAATCTCTTATCTCTCGCCCATCAGGTCTCTGGGGTTCATCCTGGCCGCGAGATGGACATGCTTCTCACTACGGGTGAGCGAATTTCAATGTCTCTTCTGTGCATAGCCCTCGCCGGCATTGGTATTGAAGCGGTTAGCTTCACTGGTTCTCAGGCCGGCATCATTACTGACACCGTTCATACCAAAGCCAAAATTTCTGAAATCAAGGGCGACAGAGTGCGCGAAGCACTCGCCGAAGGAAAAGTGGTCGTTGTGGCCGGATTCCAAGGCGTCTCGACCGATAAAGAAATCACCACGTTGGGTCGCGGTGGGAGCGACACCACTGCTGTTGCGTTAGCTGCAGCGTTGAATGCTGATGTGTGCGAGATCTATACCGATGTCACTGGCATCTTTACTGCTGACCCTCGCATTGTTCCGCAAGCACGCAAACTTGGCCGCCTGCAGTTTGAAGAGATGCTTGAAATGGCCGGCGTTGGTAGCAAGGTACTCGCGCTTCGTTCGGTCGAATTTGCTCGTAATCACAACGTTCCTATTCATGTTCGTTCCAGTTTCACCTGGGAACACGGCACATGGGTCAGCGACGAAAAATCACAAGGAGACAGCTCAATGGAAGATCCCATCATCTCTGGTGTCGTTCATGACGCCAGCGAATCAAAAGTCACCATTGTCGGCGTGCCCGACAAGCCAGGTATTTCTGCAGCATTGTTTGAAAGTTTGGCCAACTCAAACATCAATGTGGACATGATTGTTCAGAACACATCCAAAGATGGTCTTACCGACATTTCTTTCACTGTGCCAAAGGCAGATATGAATGTGGCAGAAGACATCGTGTCGCGCGTAGCAAAAGAAATTGGTGCAAGTGGCGTGACGCATAACTCCGACATTGCCAAAGTGTCTTTGGTTGGTGCCGGCATGAAGACAAGTCCTGGCGTTGCAGCAAAAATGTTCCGTGTTCTTGCAGACAACAAGATCAACATCCACATGATCTCCACCAGCACCATTCGTGTGTCTGTTGTTATCTCAGCAAAAGACATGGAATCAGGCGTTAAGGCATTACATACCGCTTTTGGTCTTGACTCGGGAACTGCCTATTCGGCACCATTACCCGAACGCAAGTAAGGCGCCTGTAAGACTCTAAAGATGGTGATTGCACGTCGACAACTAATTCCATGGCGAGCTGCGGGTACTCGTGCCGAAATGCGCCGCAATGCTGATGAAGTTGTGCGTGATACCGGTTGGGTATTTAACAATCAAACCGGATCAACTTTGACACTCGAAGAATTTGTGCAGACAGGTGATGCAGAAGTCGACATATACCTTGATCGACTCGGCTGGAATTCGATTGCAGCCAATGCAACTTTGTTAGAAATTGGTTCGGGTATTGGTCGCATGACATCCGCGTTCTCACGCAAATTTGCGGTCACTGTAGCCACAGATGTTGATGCAGCTTTTCTAGAGCGGTGCCGCGAAACTGTTTCTCGGTTTGGTCGTGTTGGGTCACTTCGCACCGTGCATATTGCTGATGGAAGCTCTATTGCCGTTGAGGACTCATCAATTGATGCGGTCTTTTCATACATCACGTTGCAACACTGCAAGGCGAGTGACGCAATGCGACTCACCACTGAAGCATTTCGTATCGTCAAGCCAGGTGGGTACGTTGCGTTGAATTACCGCACATGGGTACCGGCTGATTGGGTACTGGTACCAGCGGGCATTGTGATGCGCCAGCTGTGGCGGATACCGGTCCTTGGACCTCGGTTGTCGCAATGGCGTTGGTCGACCCGTTTTGGCTGGCAGGCAAATCGCCTTGACCCGAAGCGCATCCTGACTTTGCTTGAAACAGCAGGCGTTGTGCTTGATGACATTGCAATTTTGCACCACCCTGGCAAGCCACAAAGGCCCGTCACCTTTAAGGGAAGCACCGTCATTCAACGAGATCTTGACGTTGCCAATAAAAGTCATTGGTGGCTCGTCGCTCGCTGCCATTAGCCTCAACTCCCATGCGTATAGGAGTAGTCGGAGCAACAGGTCAAGTGGGCAGCGTTATGCGCACCCTTCTTGCTGAACGTAATTTTCCCATCACTGAACTGCGGTTCTTTGCATCTGCTCGATCAGCTGGCACCACCTTGCCCTGGGCTGGCGGACACATCACAGTGGAAGATGCGGCGCTTGCTGACCCGTCGGGTCTTGACATTGCATTGTTTTCGTCAGGCGCCACATCATCACGCGAATTAGCACCACGGTTTGCAGCTGCTGGCGTCATTGTTATTGATAACTCCAGCGCATTTCGCATGGACTCCGAAGTGCCGCTCATCGTTAGCGAAGTTAACGGACATCTTGCACACAACACACCAAAGGGAATCATCGCTAATCCCAACTGCACCACGATGGCTGCAATGCCAGTGTTGAAGCCGTTGCATGATGAAGCTGGGCTAATCAAAATGATTGCAAGCACATATCAAGCTGTCAGCGGCGCTGGTCTTGCCGGAGTTGATGAACTTGATGAACAATCGCGAGCAATGTACGACAAAGCTGCGGGTCTCACATTTGATGGCAATGCAGTTGCGTCACCTGCGCCGAAGAAATTTGCTCGACCCATTGCGTACAACGTGTTGCCGTTTGCCGGTTCACTTGTTGATGACGGACTTTTTGAAACAGATGAAGAAAAGAAGCTTCGTTTTGAAAGCCGTAAGATTTTGGAAATTCCAGGCCTTTTAGTTTCCGGAACTTGCGTACGTGTTCCTGTGTTCACTGGGCATTCCATGTCAATCAACGTGGAGTTTTCGCGCCCTATTACAGCAGTGCGGGCTAATGAAATATTGGCTAATGCACAGGGTGTGTCATTGGTTGATATTCCAACTCCGTTGCTTGCTGCCGGCAAAGACCCTAGCTACGTCGGACGTGTTCGCCAAGATGAAACAGTGGCTAACAACTGTGGGCTTGCATTGTTTTTGTCGAATGACAACTTGCGAAAAGGTGCTGCACTGAATGCAGTACAAATTGCTGAACTACTGATTAAGTAATTCTGCTTCTGGTTCAGTTGCAATGTCGTCAGTGGCTGTGACATCTTCAACAATTGCATCAGGCGTTGGGATGCCCTCTGCGTAGCATCCGCCTGCGACTATTGCGTTGACAGCTTTGCGAAGACGCAATGCATCGAGCGGTTTGATGATCCAACCATTTGCTCCACTGCGCCGTGCCATGTGTACGTCGGCTTCACGGTCTAGCAACATAAGAATGGGGATCTCTGGCAATGCGCCACTGGAATAATCAAGGCGCAGGTCCATAGTGATTGCCATGCCGCCCATGCTTCCGACTTGAAGATCAAGGATTGCGATGTCTGGTGTGTGTTCGGCGACTGCAGCTGCAACTAGGCGGCCGTTTGTGACAACTTGAATAGTTGTAGAGGGTGAACCGAATACAGCTTGTATTTCATTGAGGACCCATTGGGCGTCTGTTGCGATCAAAATATGCACAAGATGACTTTACTGCTGTGAGAGTGGTGCTGCCAGTTGTTGCGCAAGTGCGCCAATGGAGTCCATGTCGTGAATGTCTGTTGCTAGTTCAGTGGCAAATGCAATCGAAACTCCGGGAAACGCCGCGGAAGTTCTCTGAATGAAGGCCTGAATGTCTGAATCGGCCCTATCGGCATCGTCATGAAGACCAGCAATGAGTTCGTACACACGTGCAAGGTCGCCTGATTGAGATTGTGCCATGGAGTGTTCTTCAGTGGCGGCGAGAGCGCCAAAGTGCGGCGGCATGCGATTGGCAACTATGAGCTGCAACGTAATGCCGAGGCGAGACAGTTCAGATACAAAATGATGCGCCTCGGTCAGAGCGTCAGGAGATGGAGCCGTCACAATGACAAAAGAACTTGATCTGCTTCGAAGCGTGTCTGCCACCACCAGTGCACGACGTGAGAATTCTTCTTCCATTCCATCGAATGCTCGCAGGAATGCAGCTGTACCCGTAAGAGTGTCTCCACCGACAACTGTTGAGATTGCTTTGAAGACTGGCTGCATTGCTGCATTAACTAAACGAAAACCACCACGACTTGGTGCAACTAAGAATTTGACGATGGGGTGTTTCAAAAATCGCGCCAGGCGCTCGGGTGACTCAAGAAAATCAAGGGCGTTACGTGAAGGTGGGGTATCAACGATGATGACGTCAAAGCGCGGATCTTCACATAGGTCGTAGAGCCGTTCTGCAGCCATGTAGTCACGTGTGCCAGAAAGTGATCGAGACAAACTGCGGTAAAAGGAATTATCCATTACTTCTTTTGCACGCTCTGGTGTTGGTGATGTGTCGCGTACAAGAGAATCGAACGTCTCTTGTACATCAAGCATGGTGACCCACAATTCACCAGTTGTATCGAGCGGCACTCGCTGAATTTCGTTCCCTTTTCCTTCGCCTAGTCCAATTGCATCGGCGAGTCGACGGGCTGGGTCAATGGTGATCACAATGGCGCGTTTACCCTGTTGAGCAATTTCGAAGCCGAGCGCTGCTGCAACACTCGTTTTTCCAACTCCACCCGTTCCGCATGTCACGATGACACGAGCCGACATGCACATATCAATAACTGGTTGTGAACTCATGGCAAGTCTCGAATCGCTTGTTCAAGATCACTTGCAATTGCATCGATAAGAGCAGTTCCATCACTGTGATGTTGTGTGAGATGAAGTTGTTGTTGTTCAAGAGAATCGGTGAGAACACCAATTGCTTCCGATTGAGCCTCGGCACGCAAGGACAAGTATTGATACGCCTCACGAATTGGTGGAAGAAGAATTGCTTCATCAACTCGGGGAACATCGGGATTGCATTTGTTAACCACGATTGGAGCAAGCGCAATGTGCGCTTTTTCTACAAGTTCGTCGGCTGCTTCACACGTTTCGGTGACGGGCGTGATAGCAGCAGTTGTCACCAACATCACTTTGCATCGAGCAGGGTCGCTGAGCATGGTGAGTACTTCGTCTGCTTGTTGGCTAATTGGTCCTGACCCGATTGCTCGTTTCAATTGCACCGGAGCTCTCACTAAATCGAGCGCATGACCAGCTGCCGGCCCATCAACAATGATCACGTCAGTTGGCCGTTCATGCTCGAACGCCTTGATACGCCCTAGGACCAAAAGGTCATCCAGGCCGGGTGCCGTGGTGGCCACCAATTCCATGATTCCTGAGCGCGCTAATTGGCGCGAAATCAGCCCTAACCCTTTGGTAGCAAGGTAATCAGCCAGCGCTCTACCCGGACTAACGGTAATCTGCTCGAGCAGTTCATGGGGCGCAAGGCCACTGGCTGGCTCATCCAAAGTGACCAAAAGGGTGCGTAATCCACTTCGGGCCGAGAGTTGAGCAAGGGAGGCTGCGACAGTCGATTTCCCAACGCCGCCTTTACCAGCGACAATAAGGACACGCTGTGCCGTGAAAAAAGGGTGTAGTTCCATAACGAAGGAGAGACCATTGAGGGTAGGCGCAAAACGACGCATCATGTGCGGACTGGCACTAGTTATTGCCGGGCCAGCGCTCAGTTTGATGTCTGGCCATGGTGCAAGTGCCGCTGATAATGCAACAACGCTTGCTCCGGTTGACGTGGTTGAGGTCAGCGGGCTGATTGACAGCATCGTTGCCGACTCTATTGAGCACGCAATTGAGCGTTCACAAAGCAATGGCGCTCAGGCGGTCATCTTTCAATTGAATTCCAAAGGCGCTGTTGTTGATCGAGATCGAATGACAGAAGTTCTGACCGCAATATCCAACTCGAAAATTCCAGTTGCTATTTGGGTTGGTCCTAGTGGCTCACGTGCATACGGATTGCCAGCACAGATGTTGGCCGTTGCTGATGTGACTGCAATGGCACCAGGTGCGCGTATTGGCCGCACCGGCACGATGCTGACTGTGAACTCACAGCAAGTTACTTTCGGTGCAGCAGATGAAACTTTGCAAGCAGGTTCACTCGGGTTTCTTGATGCACGCGAACAGAAGGTCTTAAAGTTCTCAACTGATGATCGCGGTGTTCCAGTACTGCGCAACATGTTGTATGCGCTCGATGGTTTGAATGTTCGTTCTGTCACTCTCGATACGGTCTCTGATGCATTAGATGCAAAGGGCCAAGTCACCCGCGAAGCAACCACTGTGCGTTTCTTCAAACTCGGCTTGGTCCCGCGCTTGTTGCACACAGTTGCAAGCCCACCATCGGCACTGTTATTAGTCACAATCGGGCTTGCATTATTGGTCTTTGAATTCTTCACTGCTGGCATCGGAATTGCTGCCTTTGTCGGGGCGATATGTCTCATTCTCGGGTGCATGGGAATTGGTGCTTTGTCAATGAGTGGTATTGGCCTCGCATTTCTCTTGGCTGCATTTGTTGCGTTTGCCGTTGATGTTCAAGTCGGTGTTCCGCGATTCTGGACCGGAGTTGGTCTCGTGTCGTACGTCATTGGTGCGTTCACCATGTTCAGAAATGTGGATGGAGTCACAATGCGGCCAGGCTGGTTGTCGTTGTCTGTATGCATTATCAGTGTCGCGCTGTCGTTCATTGTTGGAATGCCCTCAATGGTGCGAACACGATTCGCAACACCAACTATTGGCCGAGAGAATCTCTTGGGAACCATTGGTGTTGCGGTCGGCAACGTCAACCCAGAAGGCATCGTGTTGGTAGATGGTGCGAAATGGCATGCACGTACTAACCGCGCTACTCCCTTGACTGATAACGCCCCAATGCGTGTTGTGGCGATTGATGGCGTGACATTAGAAGTAGAACCACTCGAAGGTGCTGCGAAGGATTATCGCGAAGCTCGGTCAAAAAGTTAGAAATGTTTCTGCTGATTGTTTCGCTTGTCGTGGTATTGCCACTGCTTGAGTTGTACGTCATTGTTCAAGTCGGTCATCAAGTGGGTTTACTGCCCACTATTGCGTTACTAATAGCTATTTCGGCAGTTGGCACGTCACTTGTCAAACGTGAGGGCATGCGCGTCTACAAAGATTTCACTGCGGCAATTCAGCGAGGCGAAGAGCCATCAAAACAAATAGTTCACGGCGTGTGTATTTTGGCCGCCGGTGTTTTTCTGTTCGCTCCCGGATTCATTTCCGATGTACTGGCAATAACTCTTCTCTTGCCACCAACACGGGCAATTGCGTCCAAATTGGTGTTACGCAGAAGTCGTTCGAAGATCACAGTGATACGCGCAACACATACGGGACCTATCGTTGAGACCAAGGGAACATTGGCTGCATCTTTTGATGTCATCGATGTTGACCCGCGTGAAGGGGAGAACAACTAATGAGCAATGCACCAACAAAGAGTGAAGAACCATTTGACCCCACAACCGTTCCCGTAAAGCCAGCAGCAACCGTTCTTCTGATTCGGGACGCCGTTGCCGGTGGCATTGAAGTCTTTATGTTGCGTCGTACATTTTCTGCTGCTTTTGCTAGCGGAATGTTTGTATTCCCTGGTGGAAAAGTTGACGACGTTGATGGCATCGAAGAAATTGCAGAACTGTGTGACGGACTAACAGATGCACATGCCAGTGCATTACTTGGTCTTGCAAACGGAGGACTTGCATATTGGGTTGCTTGCATTCGCGAATGTTTCGAAGAAGCGGGAGTCTTACTTGCGCGTCACGAAGACACTGGTGACGTTGTTCGGTTTGATGACCCTGAAGTTGAAGCACGATTCAATCATGAGCGCCACAACATTCATGATGGTTCAGTAGCACTTCTTGATTTGTGCGTTGCTGAAGGCTTGCGTTTAACGACTGATGACATTCACTATGTCAGTCACTGGATAACGCCAATGGGTGAGAAGCGCCGCTTTGATACTCGTTTCTTTATTGCGCGAGCACCTGCAGCACAAGAACCATTGCATGACGACGGAGAAACGATTGAAAGTTTCTGGATTAGTCCTCAAGAGGCAATGCGTCGCGCCCACGACAAAGATCTCATGTTGATGCCGCCAACTAGAGCCAACATTGAATTTCTGCTTCCACACGCAACAACAGATGAAGTGATGGCAGCAGCCGCAAAAGTTGGTACTCCGCAAACCATTTTGCCGAAAATCAAAATCGACTCAGATGGACGCGTAATTGGTATTGCTATGCCTGGGGATTCTGACTACGACGTACTGTGACCACGACATCTTCGTCGCGTGCAGAACAACCAGCCATGTCTTCCACTTCAGGAGTATCAGCAATGATACGTGCAGCAATTGCAGTGAAAATTCTTGCTGCTTCTGAAGAAGAAGTAAGAACAAGCGGCTCTCCGTTGTCTCCACCAGCAGCAACCGCGGGCTCAATCGGAATTTGACCAAGAAGTTCAACACCGACTTCGTCTGCAAGGGCTTGTCCGCCACCTGTACCGAATAATGCGTACGAGTCGCCGTGATCACACGTGAACTCGCTCATGTTTTCAATAACACCTGCAACACGAAGGAAACTTCTGCGTGCCATATCGGCTGCGCGAATCGCGACTTTTTGCGCAGACACTGCAGGCGTAGTGACAATCAGTAAATCTGTGCGGGGCAACATGCGAGCAAGTCCCATTTGCACGTCACCAGTTCCGGGTGGCATGTCAATCAACAGATAATCGAGATGACCCCAGTTGACATCATTTAAGAATTGCTCCACAGCTTTTGTCAGCATCAGGCCGCGCCACATCAGGGCTGTGCCTTCGTCTTCTACCAACATTCCGGTGGACACAACTTTGAGTAATCCTTTTCCGATGACTCTTTCGTTCGGAATAATCATTGGCTTGTCGTGGCCAGGAACAGTTGCTGCTTCTAAACGGTCTGGCATGCCAAGCATGCGGGGGATAGAGAATCCCCAAATGTCTGCGTCAAGAACGCCGACAGTTTTTCCGGCGGCCGCAAGTGCCGCAGCCAAGTTCACAGTGACAGAAGATTTACCAACGCCGCCTTTGCCACTTGCAATTGCAAGGACACGTGCAGACAAAGGTACGGCAGTATCAGTGGCGTTCTCGCGCGCATTCCACCTGGCACGTGACATGACATCAGTGCGTTCTTCGGGTGTCATTTCGCCCCAGTCGATTTTTACCTTGGTGACCCAGGGGTGCACTTCAAGGCGGGAACGAATGTCCTTTTGAATTTGGGCGCGCAACGGGCAGCCACGAATAGTGAGTTTGACGCCGATAGTGACCACGCCATCAGCCAGGGTGATGGCCCCAGCCATGCCCAAATCAACGATGTTGTCGCCTAATTCGGGGTCAATGACAGCACGAAGCAGGTTTTGGACCTCTTCAATGGAGGGCGCTGCAACGGCTCTCTTGCTCACATAATTAATCCTACTGGCGTATTGTTAATGCCATCCCCTGTGCCTATTATTGGAGAAGTACAGGAACCCGCTTCGAAAGGTCCACCATGATCACTCTCACAGACAATGCAGCAAGCAAAGTAGCCCAGCTTCTCGAAGCAGAGGGCGCATCAGAGATGGCACTTCGCGTTGC